>JAEOSG010000205.1 GCA_016840485.1 Candidatus Baldrarchaeota archaeon | reverse complement strand
CTACTAAAGTAGGTAGTGGATACGCCTATCTTTAGCAATTTTACTAATTAATTTATCAATTTCTTCTTCTTTATAATACTTACTTTTTTCATTAAAGTTCTGTCTAAGTGAAAAATATAACTAAGTTATATTTTTCACAATCTTTGTTATGGTTGTTCTGTCAAGTTCTGCTTCGCCAACGGCGGCGAGATGGTCGGCTATTTCGAGGTTGAAAAGGAAGGATGTCTCGTGACGAGAAAATCTATTTGCTCTCAAAACTCGGATGGACGCAAAAAGAAATTGGAAAACTATTCGGACTAAGTCGAACTCGAGTAACTGAAGTGGTCGTAAAAAGTTGAATAGTCACTTTCTTCGATTAAGAGTTTGTTTTTCGACAGAAAAACTGATGTGTCGAAAATAGTTCGGAAACAAAATAAAAGTAGGTTTAAGGTAATTTTTCTATTTTGTGTTTTTGGCTTCTTCTAGGACTTCTTTTAGGAATTTTTTTGAACCATTCCTTTTCTTTTGCGGCTTTTACGAAAAGTTTCTTGTAAACTTCTATCGGCTCGGTTAGAGTTATTTGACTTGCCCATTTTAATTTTCCGTTTTTAAGTCGATAGTATCCGAATCTAATAGCTTCAAATTTTTTGATTCTTCGAACTCTATGAAGTCTACAACATCCCAATATGGGACACCTGTCCAGGAGGGAACACGGAGAACACATCTATCCTTTAACTTGCCGTAATATGTTCCCTCACCTTTAGGATAATTAAACTTCACCCTTTTTCCAATACGACTAAGAATCTTACTCTCTACCTCCTCCATTTTAAAACCTCCTAAAAGTTAGGATTTATGTTCATGCTTCTCCCAACCTCTCAAAATATCTAACAGCCGTTAGATAAAATATATGAAAGATAGGGAAAGATTATTTTGGTTCAAATTGGTTGCAATTGTATCCTATTTTCTTGTTTTTAAGTTCTCTCAGCTTTTATGGAAGATTTCACAGATATGTTCGTATTCCGTGTAGGGCTCGCACTCACTGTTTTTATGAAGCATATTTGCCCTGCCACCCTTCTCTTCAAATGTGTGCATTCGAGACATTTAAACTTCCTTCTAGCCATTTCAAGCACCTTAATGTAAGTGTTTAATTCAATTACTTTAACTGCTCTTTAGCACTCCATGCCCCGATTATTATATAGTCTTTTAATCCGTAGTTATTTGAAAACCCTGATACGGTTTTAAATTTAAAATAAAATAGGGATGTTGGGTTATTTAGGTTATTTGCCCCTACGCTTAATGGTTACTGTAATCGCTGCAAATATAAACATTTATATTTTTTTCAGTTTTGCTCCAAGTTTCTTAAAAGCTTCTGGAAATTCGGGCTGAAATCGCAAGTAAAATGGGGTTGGGTATCTTATTACTTTCTTCTCGTAGATTCCTTTGATGCCCTTAATTATATTACTTAGCATTTCCGCTGGAAATGCGATTATGATTTCATCATCCTCTGTTGCTGCGAAAATTTTATCTCCTTCGTCTGGCAGAACGATATTAAACTTCTTCTCCAAGAAGGTTTGAATTACACCATGACCGCATGAAGCATGTCTCCCGGTGTATCGTATTTCCACAGCTCCTCCTATATTATACAAGTAGCCGTGGACAAGTATGAATGCCTGGGAAGGGTTTCCATACACTAGAATTATATCTGGTTCTATCTTTGTTCTGTTTAGTGGAGATGTGATGATGCCAGCATATTCGCCAGGTTTAAGTGTGCAATTTTCTAGGGTGAACTTTGCGCCATTTGAAGCAGCCTTTTTATCCCTGAAAAAACCTGCATTCATAAGAAATTCTGCAAGATACTCTTTATCTTCAAGGGAGTACCAGCCGAAGAGAAAACGTGCAAAATTGCATACGCATTCCTCTTTTGAAACCCCCATAGTCCATCCGTATCTCCTGGTCATCCCGAATGCTTGACATAATGTTATCTTTATGTTTAACTTTTCGAGAGGGCGACGGATACCATTAGGAAATCTCTCGTCTCTTTTCAATAATTTTACGGCCACGGGATATGTTTTCAGTCTCAGTAAATCCATAAGGTCAGAACCCAGTGTCCTCCATCTATCCAAACTCAACATTTTGCCTCCAGACATGTAAGAATCTTTAGACATCTGTAGGAAGGTTGCGTAAGCCTCCCTTATAAACTTTGTGAGCATAAATTCCGATCGTGCCTTTCACATCCTTTAGTTCATTAATTCCATTACTTTGAACGCTTTTCAACAAACTATATTTGTCATTCCATGAAAATCAATTTCTCTCAATTATGGTATTGTGGTTCGGTTTTAGCGGGATGAATTAAGGGGTGAATGGAGAATTTATGGAAATAAAGAATTTATTACAGATGCAACACTTATGGTTCGATAATGATTCTGAGGAATTAATTAAAGTAAGAAGTTGTAGGTTATAAAATGAATTTTATGAAAGGTGAAATAGGTTACCTAGAAGAGTTGGCTGTAAAAATCTATGAGTTGGCTGTGAGCAGACGTTCCGCTTGACGTTTTGTGGTTAAATTCGTAATAACTTGGTTATTTGGTTGTTACTTGCTGTATTATGTTTTTATCGTATATTTCGTAGAATTTGTTGCTTTTTCTGATGTTTTCTAATTTTTCTATTTTCAGTTCTTTTAGTAATTGTTTTAGTTCGTTTATGGCTGGTTTTCTGTTTAATTTTTCTAGGGCTTCTTCTTTTGTTAGTAGTCCTACTCTAATTTCTTGTGATAAAAGTACTTTTTCCATTTTCTTTGTATGAATGCTGTGGGCGAATGCTGAAATTTTGCAGTCTGTTGCGAATGCTTTGGATATTTTGGGGAACTTAAAACCATATTTCTTAAGCATTTTTTCTTGTGTGTTTCTATTTGAGATTTCTATTGCATGCAGGTGTATTGTAACATTGTTTTTTACAAATTCTTCTATTTCCTTCTCCTTTAACCAGTATTTCCGAATTATTTTCATTATTTTTTGCAATTCTTGTTCTATTTTTGTCTGATGCTCTATTTTTACATCGTTTAATATTTCTTGTATGTATTTTTTGCTTCTTTCCTCGTATATTTTTGGGTTTGCTTGTTTTATGCTGTATATGAAGGGGTTTTCGATGTCAAATACTTTTTTCCAATATTTTATGGGTTTGTAGTACTGGTGGTAGGTTTGCGCTAAATCTATGCCTAGAATTCTGATTTTGATGCCGTATTTTAGTTGCATTTTTGCCATTATTGGTGGATTGATTAGTCTTTGACATATGGTGCAGGGATCTCCGATTTTAATGGAGAGGGAGAAGACTTTTCGGGAAATTGTTTTAGGTATTTTGAAGGTTACATGTTCTATGCCAAGTTCGTCAACTACGTTTTCAATGTTTTCTCTAGTTTCTTTGTTTTTAAATCCGTTATCTATTGTAAAAGCCAAAACATTTAGTTTATATTTTTCTTTGGCTAAAATTAGGGTTGTTGTACTATCTTTTCCTCCACTTAAAGCCACTAACGCATCATACTCATCTGACCCAGAGTTATTAAGCATTTTTTGAAGGTTTTCTTTCGCGATATTTCTGAGGTGTAAGAACTCTGCTTTGTCTTTTTGATATTGTTCACATAGGTTGCAGCGTCCTGTGCTATTTATTTTTATGCTTCCAATTTTGTATCTAAGTCCACCTTCCACATCTATTGGGAATTCTTTGTAAGTTTCGTCTAGGAGACATATTTGACAGGTTTTTCGCATTTTTAACCCTTAAAATGTTCTGATCCATCTTTTTAAACTACGATTTAAAAAGAAGAGAAAGGTTTTGTATTATTTTGTGCTGGGGATTAGACAGAGGAACTTGAACTTTTGGTTTCCTGTATTTTTGAGTTGATGTTTTTCGTTTGGAGGTATGAATATTACGTCTCCCGGCCCAACTTTGCGTTCTCCCTCTTCACTGACAACTGTTCCTTCTCCTTCCAAGATGAATATTTCATGTTCCCATGGGTGTGTATGAAGTGGAGAGTAGCCTCCTGGTTCTACTTCGAACATTCTCATGAAAAAGTTTTTTGCACCTGTTTTTTCATCTATGAGCCATCTAACCTTTATTTTTGCTGCGCCCTCCTCCGTTACTTCTTCGGCTTTTACTTCACGGTAACTAAACACTTTCATTTTGTTCACCTATGTTATTGACTATTAAATACTAACGTATTGACCTTTAATATAAGGTGTTTGTGTAACTTGATTTGAAACTTACCTCAAAATTCATTTAAGTGAA
>JAEOSG010000064.1 GCA_016840485.1 Candidatus Baldrarchaeota archaeon | reverse complement strand
TGGTCCTTATGAAATTTTCCCACCAGGGAACTATACTGTGGTCTTTCGTTTGAAGGTTTCAGAAATTGTTAATGGTACTGTTATAATTTTAGATGTGACATCCGATCTCGGTTCAGAAATATTGGCTAAGAGAATCGTAAATGGTAGTGAGTTTTTAAGCGGGGGCAGTTGGCAAAACTTTACGCTATCCTTTACATTGGATGTACCGAGAGAATTGGAGATAAGAGGAATTTATGTTAGTAGTATGACGAATGTTTATTTAGATTTCATTATCGTTAGGCAGACCAGTATAAAAACATAGGAGTAAGGTTATCTGGTGTTGATTCTCGATTCCAATAGACCGAATGCTGCTGTAGTTGTCTTGCTACTTAAGTATTAAGGGGTTCTCTATGTACTAATAATCTTTTTTAAGTTTTAGTTATGTGTTATTGTTGTAAATTGAATCTTTATTGTATTGAAAGTTTGGTTGGCGATGTCTGTGATGGTCAGGAAAGTTGTTATTACTGCTGGTGGTTTGGGTACTAGGTTGCTTCCTGCTACTAAGGAAACTCCTAAGGAAATGCTTCCGCTCTTTGCTTTTAATGCAGATGGAAGCATATATCTTAAGCCTGTGGTTCAGGTTGTTTTTGAGTCTTTGTATGAGGTTGGTTTTCGAGATTTCTGCTTTGTTGTGGGGCGTAGTAAGAGGGCTGTGGAGGACCATTTTACTCCTGATTACCAGTTTGTACATTTGCTTGAGGAGAAAGGGCTTAAATATCAGGTTGAGGAGTTGAATCGTTTTTATCGTATGATTGTTGATTCTAAGATTTTGTTTGTGAATCAGCCTGAGCCTAGGGGTTTTGGTGATGCTGTTTTGCGGGCTGAAAGTTTCGTTGGTTCTGAGCCTTTTCTTGTTCATGCTGGTGACGATCTCATTCTAAGCGATAATGGCGATCATTTAAGAAGGCTTCTTAGAACATTTAGTGAAAATAATGCTGATATCGTATTTATAGTTGAGGAGGTTAGAGATCCAAGGCAGTATGGTGTTGTAAAAGCGGAGTTTATGGAAGAAGGAATGTTGCATGTGTTAGATATTGTTGAGAAGCCTAGGGAACCTCCTTCAAATTTGGCTGTTGTAGCTATATATGTGTTTAAGCCTTCGATATTTGATAGGTTAAGGGAGACAAAAGCGGACAAGAAAGGTGAGGTGCAGCTTACTGATGCTATTAAAGCTGCCGTAGATAGTGGTGAGAGGGTTTTTGCTGTGAAACTTCGCAAAGATGAGAGACGTTTGGATGTAGGTAATCCTCATAGATACTGGGATGCATTGCGTGAAAGCTATGAGTGGGCACTAAATAGGGTTAAAGGGTGAATGACTTGTCTACGTGGAGGGTTTCTATATTTGGTTTAGGCTATGTTGGTCTCAGCCACGCTGTTGCATATGCGTTAAGAGGAGTCAAGGTAGTTGGATTTGATGTAGACAGGGAGAAAATTGAACTTGTTAAGAAGGGTATTTCACCTATTAAGGAACCTGATGTTGTTAAACATCTTGGAAGCCTTGTTAAAGATGGTAAAATAAGGGTTACCGAAGATCATAGGGATGCGGTTTTGTCGACAAATATATCCTTTGTTTGTGTTAATACGCCTTCTCTCCAAGATGGTAGTGCAGATCTCAGTCAGGTTAAGTCGGCTATTTCTATGATTGGTGAGGTTCTTCGCGGCAAGGAAGGGTTTCACTTGGTGGTTGTTAATAGTACTGTTCCACCTTCAACTACTGAGAATGTTGTGAAGCCTTTACTTGAGGATGTTTCGGGTAAGAGGGTTGGTGAAGATGTTGGTTTATGTTTTATGCCTGAGTTTTTAAGGGAAGGTTCTGCGGTTCAAGATATTTTGAGTCCTTGGCGTATAGTTATCGGCGAAGTTGACAAGAAAGGTGGAGATGTTCTCCACCATTTCCTTTTAGACGTTTACCGTGGTAAATTGCCTCCACTTATAAGGACTACCCCCGTTAACGCTGAGTTGATTAAGTATGCTAGTAATGCTTTTTTGACTATGAGAGTAAGTTTTATCAACACTATTGCTAGGCTATGTGAACTGCTTCCTAAAGCTAATGTGGATGTTGTTGCTTACGGCATGGGGTTGGATCCCAGAATTGGTGCACAGTACCTTAAAGCGGGTCCAGGTTTCGGAGGTATATGTCTTCCTAAGGATCTTAGAGCTTTAATAAGAACTTGTGAAAAATTTGGGTATGATCCGGTTCTTCTTAAAGCTATTTATAAAGTTAATGAAGAACAGATGAAGCATGTCGTGGAGCTTGTTGAAAATGTTTTGGGGGGTTTAAAGAATAGAGATGTAGCAGTTCTTGGCCTTGCTTTTAAGGCTGGTATAGATGATGTTCGCGAGTCTCCCGCCATTAGAATCGTTAATTGTCTTGTTGGGAGGGGTGCTAGGGTTAAGGTCTATGATCCCTTAGCTATGGAAAACGCTAAGAAAATTTTAGGAAACAAGGTTACGTATGCTTCATCAATGTATGAGTGTATTAAGGACTGTGATGCTGCAATTGTTGTTACTGATTGGAAGGAATTTAAAAGACTTACACCTGAAGATTTAAGAAAGTTCATGAGGAAAGCCGTACTTATTGACACAAGAAGGGTTTTCATTGATAGAGTTCACGAATTTGATGAGAAAGATATATATATAGCGGTAGGTGCCTCTTTGCTACCTTAATTGTAGGAAGTAAGTGATGTGGATATTACGATTGGCGTTTATATTCTTTATGAAGTAGTTAATTAATGTTCTTAGATGGTGGATTCAAAAATTGTGGTTTTTGGATGGATGAATGTTTAAATCTTTGAGTGTGATTGGCGATGAGAAAAGTGGTTATGATAGGATTAGATGGTATGAGTTGGGAAGTTTTTGAATCGCTTAGGGAAAGGGGCGTAATGCCTAATTTGAGTAAAATCTTAAGGAAAGCTGTGAGGATGAAATTAATTAGTACGATACCTCCTACTACAGCTTCTGCTTGGAGCTCCATACTTACAGGTGTTAATCCTGGTAAGCATGGTTTGTTTTATTTTAGGCAAAATAAAGCTAAGAAAGGTGTTAAGCTCGGCTTTGTAACAACTTTTGATGTAATGGTTCCAAGAATTCATGAAATGCTTGCTTTAAATGGTAAGCTGTCAATAATTGTGAATATGCCTTACTCTATACCGTGTTTAGTAAGAAATAAATGTATTGCTGTGAAAGACTGGCTTTCTTTAGGTAGGAGGATTGTTGAATGTCCTCTACGTTTCAAGTCTCCTATTAGTGAACTTTTCAAAGATTATGTAATTCCGGGTGTAGGGCCTTACATGAACAAGTTCAAAGATAAGAGTCTGTATCTTAACTTATTGTACGTAGAAACAAGTAAAAGAATTCGCATTTTATGTGATCTTTTAGAGACATTAGAGGATAAATATCCTTGGTCTTACCTTTTTATTCTCTTTAGTGAAACAGATTGGCTTTTTCACGGTTTTCTTGATAAGATTTTAAGTGGGCGTGGTAAATATGTACATAGATTATTCAAAATATTCACTTTGATAGACAATTTCATGGGATATATTAAGGACAACTTTATTGATGAAAACACTTTACTCTGCATACTTTCTGACCATGGTTTTACTCAATATAATCATGAGTTTAGGCTGTTGCAATATCTTTTCGGAAAAGGTTTGCTTAGAAGCGAATCTTTAACTAGGATTTTTTTACGTAAGCTGTCACAAAATATTTTATGGGAAGGTGTCCTTCAACCTATTAGAGCTTTAAAAGCATTATTCAAAAGGGATAAGCCTCGCAATGTTCATAAAACTAGTGTTGTTAAGAGATTAGCCAGAAACGCACATACGCTACATGTTTCCTATGGTATTTATTTGAATGAACATTTTATAGGTGATCACGTTGGAAGACTTGCGTATCTATTAAAGAAATCGATGAATGCGTACAAAATTAGGAATGTTAAGCCCTTTCTTGGAGTTTGGTTAAGAGAAGAGATCTACAAAGGACCTTATATCAACCGTATGCCACATGTGGTTTTCCTACCCAATGAAGTTGCTGGGATATGGCCTACGTACAGATTAGGCCCTCTTTTATGGAAATCGAAATTTTTTAATCATAGTATGTATGGCATAGCTTCATTTTATTCAGAAAGTTCTGAATTAACTCAAAATGTGAAAACATGCACTACATACGATATTCTCCCAACAGTTCTTAGCTACATGAAATTGTTTATACCACATAATGTCGATGGCAACGTGTTATCCATAATGAATGTTGATAGGATAGATGTAAAACGTAAAAATTACTTGACCAGATGGAATATTTTACGTAAATTACGCTTTAAGGGTTCATACGAATCTAGAATGGTATAATTCAATTAAATTCTTACTCCGCCGCTATCTATATTAGCGAAAAATACTAGTTGCATGATAAGATTTGAAACGGAGAACTATTATTATGAAGACAAGTGTTGTAGTTGTAACATTTAATAGGCATAAAGATTGCGAAGAGACGTTAATTAGCCTAGCAAATCAAACAGTGCTACCTGACGAAATTATAGTGATCGATAATGGTTCAACAATCCCTTATAAACTGAAAAATAAAGCCTTAAAAGACAAGGTAAACATCAAAATTGTCCATTTAAAGAAAAGTTTAGAATTGGGGGCCGCTAGATCAATTGGAGTTCTGCTCAGTAGCGGCGATATTGTGATCTTTTTGGATGATGACGCCATCGTTGTTCCCGAGTGGTTAAAATCTTTTAAAGAAGCATTTAAAAATGGCTGTGATATTGCCACTGGTCCCTGTAGACCCTATTATCTTGGCAAACCTCCAAGTTGGTGGAATGAAAAAATTCATGGCGGGTTTGTGGGGGTTGGTAACTACTATCACGTATCCAGTGGAAACCCTTTACTTTACGTTAAAGGGGGGAATATGGCAGTTAGAAAGAAAGTTTTTGAGAATGTTGGCTTATTTAAGCCTCATTTGGGGCGTGTCCGTGGAAAGCTATTATCTGGAGAAGAATCCGACTTTGTAGTAAGAGCTATGAGAAAAAGTTTTTCTATATGTTACGTTCCAGGTGCGGTTATGTATCATAAAATTTACCCCTATAAGTTAAGTTTTAGATATATATTGAAGCATAGTTGGAACGGCGGTGTTTCAAGAAGAATACTTACCCTTGAGAAAACTATTCATCCAGGTCTTGTGCCCCGTTCCTTATATTATATGGTGGACATTTTTGTTAGAATAATTAAGGCGTGCAAAAACATAGTTGTAGGTGATGTGGGTAGAGGTGTACATGAAATTGGTTTATTACTTAACCGGTTAGGGTTCTTGACTGGAAGACCTTTGTAGTTCAAAATCACGAAAGATGTAAAAATATTATTTGTTTTGTAAATAGAGGTGGTGTAATGAAGAAAATTGAGGATGACGCCTATAGGTATCCTGTTAAATTCGTTTATACCGTAAGCGATATAGGAGACATGATTAAACTTGCAATAAAATCAATTAAATCCCTACATAAATTTGTTAATAAAAGTGATATAATTGTTTTTTATACTCCTCCAAGAAGCGAGCAAAATTATAACAGGCTTTCGAAGCTTGCAATTGTGAAGAATGTACCTAATATTACGAAGCCCTTTGTTTGTTTTAAGGATAGAGGGCCCAGCAGATACGGTGAGAAAATACATTTATGTGATGTGAATTGTCCCAACGTTGTTTTTTTAGACGCAGATACCATTGTTAAGAAGAACCCTCTTGACCTGTTACATGGAGATTACGATTTTTCGGCACGTCCCGCCCCTGCTAACTGCGAATTTGATAAAACTATTTGGGAAAACATGTTTAAAAAATTTGGTGCAAAACCGATTCTAATGCCTAATGCTGGTTTTATGATTTTAAAAAATATTGTCACAGAGATATTAAGGATTTATGGTTAGAATTAATTAATAATGAATTACCAAGACCACATCCTCTCTATTACCATAAAGAACAGTACGCTTTAGCGTTAGCATTAGCAATAAAGCGAAAACGTATAAGATGGATGAAAACTTGTGAACATGCTTATTTATGGAAAGGAGAAGGAAAGATTGACACCTATGTACTGCATGGGAGAACAAAGTTAAGAAGACGGTTAATTCCAAAAAACTTGAGGAAACTATGGGTAAAATTGGTAAAGCGTGGAAAGATATAAAAATTAAATAGTTTGTTAAGTCTTCGATAGGGGTGTTCTTAGTTTGTATCAAGTGTTTATGATTAAACCTAGCTATAAGCAACATGCAGCGGTTTCAGTAAGGCTTAGATATTTTCTGGAGGCTTTAAAGAAATCCGATTTGAATGTAAACGTTTACAGTTACGATCTCGGCTCTAAGATTTCTAGACTTTTTAAATATCTTTTTTCACCCGTTTCTAAAGATCTGCGAGAAAGGATTAAAGAAATAGATATAGTTTTTACCTCTTCTCCACCACCTCTTTTGGCTATAGGGGCTTCTCTTTTGAATAAAAAATATGTTATCGATATTAGAGATATTTGGGAGGAATATGCTCAGCAAGTATATCCAATGTTCTTAGTTAAGAAAATAACATCTAAGTATTTTAGAGCTTTAATTAATGCTGATAGTATCGTAGTCACTACTGATGGTATGGCTAATTACTATAAGGAAAAATTAGGGGTAGAGCCAGTTATTATTCCTAATGGAACTGATACTGAAATTATTAGGTGTGATAGTGGTGTTTTAAGGGACCCTAACTTAATGGCGGTTTTAGCGGATTTTAACACTCCTTACCAAAATTTGGATCCTGTTTTTGAGGCACTTACCTTGGTCAAGGATGCTAAGTTACTGATTATAGGTAGTGGTAAATACTTGAATAGATATTTGTCATTCGCGAAAAGACTGAGGGTTATCGATAGAATCGAAACGGTTGGTTATGTATCCTATAATAGGCTTTCAAAATTTTTGTGTAAAGCATCTATAGGCATTGTTGGACGCCCCTTCATATTTAATCCAGAATATCTCTATACGATACCCACCAAGGTGTACGATTACTTAGCGGCGGGACTACCTATTTTAGCATATGGCCCATCAAACTCTGAATTACAAAAATTTATGGAAAAAAATAACGTGGGTATATATCTTGACAGTTCGGATCCCAGCGAAGTTGGGGAAAGTATTATGACGCTTCTCAGTAAGGCTACGAATATGAGAAGTCATTTATTGAAGATTGCTGGTGAATATGATCGGAAAACATTGAGCACTATGCTAGTTGATATAATTACTAGGCTTCAGTAGATAATGGGATGGGCAAAATTTGAGTTTAAATATCATGTAATTAGTGTTAAACGGGAAAGAGACACTAAGGGCCATTGTGAATTACATGTACATTATTGTAATAAATTGGGGAGTAAATCTCTAAAATAGGCAGGATATTACAGTTTTATGTTATATTTCCTTTTAACGTATTCTTTCAGAATTCGTGGGTAGTCTCCAAAGACTGTTTTATCATATCTGTGCAGAGTTTTGATATATTCATTGAAATAGATGTTTGCCGCTTCGTTTATATCTGATGTCCCGTATAGTTCTTTGATTTTCATGTTAACGTATTCATCAAGGGTCATTTTTCCATCTAATTTTTCTTTTCCCATTCTATACCAGAGATATTTGTATAGTAATCGTACAGGACTCCTAACAGTTCTTAAATGAAACGAAAGTGGTTTTTTAATGTAAATTGTCTTGTAATACGTTAGAGGGGCTGATAAGATTTCATAGTGTTTCACCTTTTGATACTTGAGTTTAGGAGAGTATGTGAATAACCAGTGTTCTATATGCAGTTTCATTTTTGGGTTCTGGTGAAATAGATCCCCGTCGAGACATATTTGTGGCCAATAAATTAGATAGTAACGGTTTGGATCAAGCTTGTCAATAAGTCTTTTAATATATTTTGGCATAATTTCTTTGGCTATGGAGTCAGCATCCCAAATTAAGATCCACTTATAGTTTGATAACTTTAGGGCTAGATTTCTTGTCTTAGCTAGGTCCCCTGGAGGTATTCTTTTCATTTTTAAATTTAACTCATGCTCCTCTGCTATTTTTCTGATTATCTCAGGAGTACGGTCAGAAGATGAGTCAATTACAATGTACTCATCGACAAGATCTTTTATTGAGAGCATTGAAGGTTCAATCCAATCCTCCTCGTTCATTGTGCATACCATTGCCGAGATACCATTCTCCCTACTAATTGAAGTAGCTGGTGGTATAACCTTTAACCTGAAAGCTACTTCTGATACAAAGTTTCTCAGTTTAAAAGTTAATTTTCTTCCTAAGAGTTTACGAACAAAAACCTTAAGAGACATCGTCTTACTTAACCCCTATGAGTTTATATGAATGTAAGAATTCATAATATAATTTATCGTTGATTAAGGATTAACATTAGATCAGTTTGTTTAAAAGTATTCTGAGTTGAGGTTTTATGGTTAGGAATAGCGTAGCTGTCATCGGTCTTGATGGAATGTCTTGGAATATTTTGGAGGCTCTTTTCGATCGAGGAGTTATGCCCTTTTTTAAATCTATTGTACGTAGAGGTTCTTTTACTGCGACTTTGAAGTCTACGTTGCCGCCCTCCACTTGTCCCGCTTGGACAAGTATAGCTACGGGGGTTAATCCTGGGAAGCATAATGTTTATAGTTTTCTTAGCATAAGTAGGGGGGATTTAGGTTTTGAAAGTAAGGTTGTTACGGCTCGTGATGTTAGGTATCCTAGAATTCATGAACTTGTTGGTATGTTTAAAGCTAAGTCGCTTGTTATAAATCTTCCAGCAACTTATCCTCCAGAGTATAATACCGCGTTTAAAACGTCGGTGGTTGTGTCTGATTGGCTTAGCCCGGAGATAAAGGCATATCCTGCTGAATACGAGGAACTTGCTAAAGCTTTGAAAACTCATTTGGTTTCGAAAGTTACTGCGAAGCCGCCTAAAATTTATAAACTTATGGAAGAACGAGTTGAACGTATATCTTTTGAAACTCTTAATGTTTTGGAGAAGTTTAGGCCAGATCTTATGTTTATAGTTTTTAGTGAGCCAGATTGGATTATGCACGGAGACCCTTTGTTTCTTAAAGGAGATAATATGCATTTAGCATCAAAAATGTTTAATGCAATAGATGATTTCATTAAAGAAATCTACGATGTTTTTGATCACATGGTTTTTGTTTCTGATCATGGTTTTTCTCTCTATGAAAAGGGAATTTCTGTGGTTTCAATACTTAAAAGGAGGGGGATAAAAGCTCGTAGTATGGGTGCGTCTAAGCCAAGATCTCGAAGAAAAATTACTGAGATGTTTTTTAAGATAGGTAGGTATAGGCGGATACGTCCATTAGCTCGGGTTGTAGCGAAAAAATTATTTAAAGAGAAATATTCTGAAAGAATAGCCCCTTACAGTGAGTTTGAAGTTCTTTTTCCAGGTTCGGATCCAAGATATATTTACGTCAAACCGGGTTTGGAAGATGTCGTTGTAAATATTTTGAAGGAAGTGGATCTTTTAAAGGTATATAGGTCGTATGAGGTTTATAGGGGTCCTTGTGTTTCTCATGCTCCTGATGTTCTTGTTGAGCCTGTGGATTACTCTTATTTGCTTTTAACTAAAGAAAGAGAAAAAATAGTCGTCGAGATTAAAAAGGAAGTGTCTGCTCATCATCCGTATGGGATTTTTGTTACAACTGGTTTTGAATGTGATGGTTGTGAAATGTTGGAGACATATGATGTTGTTCCGATTGTGTTGTATCTTATGGGTTTGCCTATACCGTCGGATACTGATAGTAAGCTTTTATGGTTGAAGGAGAAACCTAGGAGGTATCGTTACTCTACGAAGTGGAAATTACTTAAATCTCTTGGAAAAGGGCGGTTAGCAATTTAATTACCATGAATTTTATAGTTTGTTTAATATTATTTTTGCGAGATGTTCTGCTCCGTCAGGAAATTCGGGTGGTTTTTTGTTCTTAACTGTTTCTATGGCTTTTAGAATACTTTTCGGTGTTATTTGTTTTACGAGCACAGCGTTTAGTTTTTTGGCTAGGAGTTCAGCGTCGGGCCATCCGGCTGTTAGTGTCCATTCTGGGTTGGGTACTATTATTGTGGGTTTTTTGTATGTTAGTGTTGCGTCGATTACTGTTTTTCCTAGGTGTGAAATTACTATGTTTGCGCCGGCTATCCATTTTTGGAAGTCGGGGTCAAAGTCGAAGATGGTCCATTGAGGATGTTTTTTGCGGTAAGGTTCGGGGTTTATTCTTCCGGTTTGGAGAACGATGTTGTCTAGGTTTAGGTTGTTTATTGTGTCGAAAAGTAGTTTGTGTCCGTAGGTTCCTCCTGTAACTAAAATGTATCCTTTATCTTCACAAGGATATAGGGGTTTTTCAAATAGGGGACCAACGACGATCCCTTTTGGGAGGATTTTCTTTTGTTCGGGCCATTGTAGAATTGTTAAATCTGATATGTATTGTAGTGCTTTAACGCTTAGGCTTGGTTTTGTGAATCTGACGGAGCTTTCAATATTTATTAGTTTTAGGCCTTTTGTTTTTGCAATGATTGCAGGTGGTACGCTGTGGTTGCTTCCTGTACTTACGAATACCTCATATTGGTTTTTAATTTCTTCTAGGCTTTGTATTCCTGCTATGATTAATCCTGGTATGGCTTTTGCAAGCGAGTCTTTTGGTCCACGGGCCTTTTTCACGTAAATTATTTCACCGTATTTTTCGACTTTGGATTTGGACCATTGGTCGTTTTCTGGTACTATGAAAGTCATTTCAGCTTTTTTCTCTAGTCTCTGGGCCAATGCTACAGCGTATCCTGTGTGGCCTCCACCGCTTGCTGTTATAACGATTCTTTTTGCCACGGGTTGTCAACTCCATATATTTAATTGATTGAATGTGTTGAAATGGTTTTAAAATTTCATTTAGTTTATTAGCAGGGTGATATTAAGGATTTTATTTTCCTTGGAGGTTTTTGGGATAATTGTTAAAAGTGGCTAAGTTATATTTAGTGATAACTTATGGATGGGTATTTATAGTTGTGGATTACTCTTCGATTTTGATGGTTTCAGTATCTACGTGACAAGAGGAATGATGTATTTGGTGGGTTAATGTGATTGATGATGAGATTTTAAAGGGTGCTCAGACGACTGTGAAAAGTGGTACTATTTTAACTATGGGTCAAATACTTTCAACTTTGATATCTTTTTTAACAACGCTTTTTGTCATTAAGCTTTTAGGTGAAGAGCAGTATGGACTTTATGGTCTAGTTCTTGTTCCTGTTTCCTTAGCTATGTTTTTTTGCGGTTTAGGAATTCCTCCGGCTCTAACTAAATATGTTGCATGGTTCAGAGCTAGGAATCGTATTTATGAGCTTAGAAAAGTTCTTGTCTCTGGTTTTATTATTGTTTGTTTGGCTGGGACGCTTTTGACTATTGTTATGTACATTTTAGCAGATCCTATCGCTATGTTTTATGAGAAGCCTGAAGCAGGTTCATTAATTAAGATTGTGGCTATAGTTTTATTTGCTGGGGCGATTTATAGAGTTGCATGGAGCACGTTTTTAGGGCTTGAGAAAACAAAGTATAATGCTGCAATGTTGATAACAAATGCAATTATTAAAGGTGGTTTAGCTCTTATTTTAGTTCTGTTAGGTTATGGGGTTTTCGGAGCGATTTTAGGGTATTTGGCAGGTTATTTTGCTTCAGCAACTTTAGGGATCGTTTTTGTTCCAAGGGAGCTTCCCAAATATAAAGATGAAAATGTTAGTCCCTTAAATGGTGAAAACTTGGCTTGGAAAGATACTTTTGGTCTTCTTTTTGGTTTTGGTCTTCCTCTAGCGATTGTTAATATAGTTGGTGGCTTTGGTAAGCAGTTTTATAATTTTTTGGCTGGTAAATATTGTAGTAAGTGGGATTTTGGCAACTATAATGCCGCAGTTACCTTATTAACACCTTTGCCTGTATTGACTATGCCTATTATGGCTGTTATGTTTCCAGCTTACTCTAAGATTGATGGTATTAAAGAGAGGAAACTTCTTGACTCTGCCTTTAAACTGACTGTAAAATATACTGCTTTACTAATAATTCCGATAGCTGCACTAATTATGGGTCTTTCTGAACCTTTAAAGTTGGTAATTTTTGGTGGAAGGTTTCCGGATGCTCCGCGATATTTAATGCTTTTAGCAATTGTTTATCTTTTTACCCCATTTGGATATCTTAGCTTTGGTCCTTTGTTTAAGGGTCAGGGACACACAAAAATTCTGTTAATGGGCGGTCTATTAGGCTTAATGGTGGGGATTCCAGTAAGTCTTGTTTTCATACCTTTGTTGGGTATTGTTGGTTTGATTTTTACAAACATTATTGTAGTGATTGTGGCGGTTGCTTTTAATAGTATTATTGCTAAGATAAAGCTTGGCACTACTGTGGAATTTGCTAGTTCTGTTAAAATTTTGCTGGCTGGTGTGTTTACCATTATTGTTGCTTATTGTTTGCAATTGTGGATTGTAAGCTATCCTATTGTTGAGTTGTTGGTTGCTGGTCTTGTTGGTTTTGGTGTTTATGTTTTGTTTATTTTAGTTAGTGGTGCTTTAACTATGGAAGATGTTCATAATCTTAAGGTCATTTTTAGGGGTATTCGACCTCTTAGACGTGTTCTAAAACCTCATGCTAGAAGAATAGAGGAGATTCTAAAGAAAGTGCTCGAATAACAGTTACAACTGCAGTTTATTAATCGTTAAACCACAAAGTTAATTATGTTAGTTAACTGTTGCGATGCATAGATCATATTGTTAGGGAAATGGCTATCTTTGTTTTACTTTAAGTATCATTGAGGTGGTTTTAATCTTGAATTTGGATAGAGTTGCGGTTTATGGTCTTGGTGGCATCGGTTTAGGTATTTGTGCTGTTTGGATTAGAGCTGGCTATAATGTTATTGGTGTGGATGTAGATATTAGGAGAATCGAGGAGATTAATCGGGGTGTAGTTAAGCATCCTGATTCGTTAGTTGTTGAAACTATTTCAGAAGCTGTTAAGAAGAACCGTTTTTATGGTACTACGGATGGTGTTGAAGCATCTAGGTTGAGCAGGGTGAAAATTGTTGCTGTACCTTTGCTCGTGAGTAGGGGTGAGCCGGATTTTTCAGCTATTGATGATGTTACTATTAAAATTGCCAAGGGACTTAAAAGAGGTGATGTTGTTATTGTTGAGACCAGTCTTCCACCTGGAACCACAGCGAATAGGATAAGACCTATGTTAGAGTCTGTGAGTGGATTGAGGGTTGATGAAGATTTTTTCCTTGCGCATTCTCCTGAGAGGGTTATGGTTGAACATGTTGTTCGCGACGTTGAGGAATCTTATCCGAAAATTGTGGGCGGTGTTGGTCCTAAGTCGACGGAAATTGTAGCTGAACTATATTTGAAAATTGCTAGGAAAGGAGTGATCAAAGTATCAAATGCGACTGTTGCAGAGTTTGAGAAGCTTGTTGAAGGTGTTTATCGTGATGTTAATATTGCCCTTGCTAATGAGTTAGCTGATCTCGCTAGAGCTCTGGGAATAGATTTTGAGGAAGTTAGGTTAGCGGCTAATAGTCAACCGTATTCACATCTTCATAAGCCGGGACCTGGGGTTGGAGGAATATGTATACCTGTTTATCCACGTTTATTGACTTGGGTTGCAAAGAGTTTCGGTCTTAACCTTAAGTTAACATCGTTGGCAAGGAAGATTAATGAGAAAAGGCCTAAGGATATTGTTGCGATTCTTGAAAAGGTATTGGAGAAATTGGGTTGTGATATGCCTGTTATAGCTGTTTTAGGAACTTCTTTTCGTGGTGGTAGTAGTGAAATAAAGAACTCCCCTTCTTTAGAAGTTGTAAAGATGCTGGTAGAGAAGGGATATAAAGTTAAGGTTTTTGATCCTTATGTAAGCCCCTCTTTGCTTTCTGGTTTTGGTTTTGAAGCTGTTTCGAGTTTTGAAGAAGCATTAGAAGGAGTAGATATAGTGATCATAGCTACAGATCACTCTGAGTTTAAAAAGATAGATCTTAGCGATGTAAAAAGGTTAAGTGGTAAGAACAGGATAGCGGTGGTTGATGCTAGAGATATCATTGAACTTAAAGATATTCCACCGAATATAATATATGTTGGTGTCGGAAAACCTTGGATAGAGACGTAATTACCATTAAATGAAAATAGAGAAGCCGTTGGATTCATCTCCACTATCCTTGGACATTATTTATCGATTTGATTCAAGATTTCTTAGAGTAGAGAATGATGTTTGTAATATTAATGGATACATTTAAATACTACATGTAGTATTTAAATGTTAGTGTTTTTATGAAAAATAAGGTTACTAGTATTAGGATTAGAGAAAATCTTTGGAAGGCTGCAAAGATCTTAGCTGTTGAAGAGGGTGTTACGTTGAGGGCTCTTATTGAAGAGTTATTGGAGTCTGTAGTTCAGGGAGCTAGGTTAGCTAAGAGATTCGAATTAGGGATTCAGGAAGATGTTTTAAAAGTATTTAAGTCTAAGAGGGAGAAGGGTGAGATTCCGTTTATTATAGTTCATGAG
>JAEOSG010000204.1 GCA_016840485.1 Candidatus Baldrarchaeota archaeon | reverse complement strand
TCGCATAAAAAGAAGATCGCCTTTGAAGAAGCAAAGAGAAGAGAAAGACTCAATAAGCCTGTAATGCCTTTCATAAATCGCTTATTATTCCATAAGCCTCAAAAAATGTTGTCTTTGACCGATTCGTCCGTAAGTAAGATAATGACTAGAAAAGTTGTTACAGTTAGGCCGGACATTACGATTAATCAGCTTCTAGATATTATGACACAGCATCATCATATGGGATATCCAGTTATGAACTCTCTCAACGAGTTAATTGGTATTATAACTTTTGAAGATGTCTCAAGAATTCCGAAAGAGAAAAGGGACGAGATTTTTGTAGGCGAGATTGCAAATAAAAATCTCATCGTAGTGCATCCGCGCGACTCAATCTTAGAAGCATTTGAAAAGATGAATTTACATAATGTAGGACGAATATTAGTGGTTAACCCAGAAAATCCAAAGAAACTTGTAGGAATAATTACAAGGACAGACATCCTTAAAGCCTTAATTAAACATTAATGATATAATTGTTAATTAAAAAAGCAATAAAGCTCAGACTGATCGTCTATCGTTCTTCTAATGTCATTAGAATGAATGCGTTGCTGATTGTTAGTTGTAAGACTTAACGCTTCCTTTCAAGCGTCTTTATTTCATTCTGTTAAGCATGGCCTTGATCTTTCTGAGTTTAACCTCTGCCTCGTCGAGCCTACGCTTCAATTCTGCAAGGCTCGCTTCTGACGTTGTGCTTTTGGAAGGCTGTGAGAATGGAGTAGCGCTGGTGGTTAAGGGTTTCTGCTGAGCGAGGGATGGTGTAAGATCTCTAGCTGTGAATCTTGGACATGCTGGTCCATCGGGGTTTACTGGAACTCCAAGCAGTATACAAACTCCGTTTCTGAAGTTTCTACAATCTTTATGTGTCGGAAACGTATGGTTCGCCTTCAATTAGTAGTTTCATGTAGTATGTGCTATTGCACAGATTTATTTCTTTCTTCCCGAACTACGCGGGAAGGATTATATCAATGCTTCTCCTTAATGATTAGGGGTGAAAAATAATGGTGATAGTTGAGTTCAATGTAATTCCTCTAGGTGCAGGAGTAAGCGTCTCCAAATTTCTAGTTCCCGCGCTAAAAGAGCTAGAAAAGCGGAAAGTAAAATATGAAATCACACCTATGTGTACAATTTTTGAGGCTAGAAACATGGCTGAAGCCTTAAATATGGTTGGAGCTGCGCATGAAGCTATATTCGAAGCAGACGTGAAACGTGTAGTAACAACTATACGGATTGATGATAGAAGAGACAAAGAAGGAAGCATGGAAGAAAAGGTTAAGTCTTTAAAGACCCGGCTTGAAGAAAAGAAGATATGTTGAAGTCATAGGGCTGTATGGGGTTGTCATACAAGGTTTTTGATGAACACGCGGAAAGATATGATTCTTGGTATCGAAAAAACCCGATTCTCTTTGAATGCGAAGCTAAAGTGATAAGATCTCTGAAACTTCAAGGTAGAGGACTATCTATTGGGGTTGGAACCGGAACCCTAGACTCTCAAGCACCCATCGACGTAGGCATAGACCCATCCGCAAACATGCTGAAGCACGCGTCACTCCGCGGTGTTAACCCAGTTCGAGCGGTAGGTGAATATTTACCATTCAAAAATGAATCCTTCGACTTTGCACTTATGACCGTAACTATATGCTTCCTCGATTCTCCGGAAAAGGCTCTTCTGGAGGTGAAGAGAGTTCTACGCCGCCGCGGCGAACTTGCAGTCTGCATAGTTCCAAGAGATTCCAGCTGGGGCAAAGAGTACACGAAGAAGGGTGAAGCAGGCCACATCTTCTATAGTCACGCACATTTCTATACTTTGAGGGAAGTTGAACAGTTATTAAAGAAATGTTCCTTCAGAGAGGTTGCGGTGAAATCTACATTAAGCTATTCTCCAAACGAGAAACCCCATGTTGAAGAGCCATCAGAAAATCCTGAAGGAAAAGGTTTTGTCTGCATAAAAGCCGTGAAGATTTGAAGAAGATAAAGAATGCATGTTTTCTTTTTCTTATATAAGTCGATAGACAACAAATTCTAAAGACTTAATTGTAACCTCTTCTTTATGATCTACGCGGTGCAGGCGATTTGGATCGCAAAAGTTACGTGGAGAGATTGAAGGAAGAAGTTAGAAGTTTATGTGAAAAACGTAGAGCCGTGATATTGGCGCATAACTATCAGTCCCCTGAGGTTCAGGATGTTGCTGATTATGTCGGTGACAGTTTAGAGCTTGCGAAGAAAGCCGTAACCGTGGATGCTGACGTAATAGTGTTTGCTGGAGTCTCATTTATGGCTGAAACCGTAGCTATCTTGAATGAAGATAAAGTTATACTGCATCCTGTGAGGGAAGCTGGCTGCCCGCTTGCAGACTTCTTGAATATTGAAACAATTAGGAAGTTCAAGGAAAAGTATCCTCGTGCACCGCTCGTGGTGTATGTGAATTCCTATGCGGAGGCAAAGATGTATGCCGATTATATCGTAACAAGTGCATCTGCACTTAGGCTAATCTCTAAACTTGATGATGAAACCGTTCTCTTCGGTCCGGATAAAAATTTAGCCGCTTATGTGGCTAAAAAATCTGATAAAAAGGTAATACCAGTTCCGCCTCACAGTTACTGTTACGTGCATGAATGTCTAATTACCCGTTACCATATCGAAAAGGCGAGAGATGAAAGGTCAACAGCCAAACTGATGGTGCATCCAGAAGTCTCGCCCTCAAACCAGGAAATGGCGGACTACATTGGAAGCACAAGCCAAATGTTAAAGGCAATAGACAAATCAGATGAAAACATCTTTCTCCTCGGCACAGAAGAAGCCCTTTCATACCGGGCTAGAAATCTCTATCCCGACAAGGAGATATATCCAGTAAACCCAAGAGCCATCTGTGTAGATATGAAAAAGATAAACCTACTAAACATGAAGGAAAGCCTAGAAAGACTGAAACATAAGGTCATTATAAAAAAGAAAGTTAGGCAGAAGATTAAATCCATCCTTGATAAATCTCTTGAAATGATTAAATGATCTATTCAAGAAAAATAGAGTAGTGTTCACTTATGTGAAGACGATTTTTCATGCGGACGGCATCAATGATAGCGATTATTATAAAGAAAATAGCGGTAAGACCGACAATTTAAGTTCACCGCTAGATACGATATTTAAAGTGAAAAGGATGGATGAGTTTGTATATGCTGCTAAAATTAAAGAGAGCATAAACTTCGTACATCCTTCCAAGACCAAAGCGAATATTGTATATTAAGTTATCGGAAATGGTTCGTCAGCCATGAGGTTTCGAATATGACAAGATGCCGTATATTTCAACGTCCATCTGAAAATTGGGAAATATTTAAGAGAAAACAACGTTTAAACTTATGAAGATGTTGATCAGCTGGGATTTATGTAGACTGAAACGAATGCTTTTTTATGAAATTTAGCACGTATCCCTCTTCAAGTTTGCCACTATGAATTATTATTCCGGAAATTTTGTTTTTCAGTTTGAAACCAGCATCTTCCACTTTATCTTTAAGCATGATTGGGTCGACATGTTTTGGGAGGACTGATATTAATGCGCCGGGCTTAGAAATCCTATAAATTTCAGCTAATAATTTGGTTAGTTTTGGATCCCAAGGTGGAAAGTACCAGAAGATGTCATATAACAGCACAACATCAACAGAATTGTCACTCAGTCTGATTTTTACCTCTCCAGAGGTATCCATCCTCCTTATGTTTTTTAGTCCCTCCAACTCGGCTTTTCTCATCAGCTTATCTAGAGATCTCGCATTCTTATCTAATGCGTATACTATGCCCTCACTCCCCACTATCTTAGCAATCGGGATCGTATAATTCCCTGAGCCACACCCAAAATCTAAAACAACTTGTCCTCGTCTGATACCTACTTTGCGTAGAAATCTTTCACCAATCCCTTCTAGCCATTTTTTCAAGTCGTCCTTCATTTTTCAGAAAGACAACTCTATAAAAGGGAAATTTCTCGTTTCACTGTACCGATTTGGCTGAGCTCCTCAAGAACCTTCTGAACTGCTTCTTTTACTGTAATGCCCGCTTGTACATTGAATTTCTTTATTCCGTTCTGTTCTAGCAGCGTCGATACGCCTAGACCGAACTCCCTGGCAGCAACTGCTGTTACTCCCATATCAGTAAGCATCTTTACAACTATGGGTCCAGCTCCATGCTTATAAGACGCAGCAGGATTCTCTACAGTTTCCACTTTGACGATAGATCCATTGACAACTTCAATAATTGTGAACTTTTCAGATCTTCCGAAAACTTC
>JAEOSG010000203.1 GCA_016840485.1 Candidatus Baldrarchaeota archaeon | reverse complement strand
GAACTAGGGTTATAAAAGTCTAGAAGAAAGATAAGTTAATGGTAAGAATTATTAAATTAGCTATTTGGATTACTTTTAGTGATTTGGTGATTGCATGTCAAGGTGGGATATAGAAGCCGAAAGATGGTTTAAAGATGCTTTAGAAGATCTACACGTAGCAGAAGATCTACTTAAACTATCACATTATGCTGCTTCATGTTTTCATTCGCAGCAAGCAGCTGAAAAAGCTTTAAAAGCTGCCCTATACAAGAGAGGCGTTGAAGCACGTGGACACTCAGTGTACTCACTTTTACTGAGAGTAGGTCAAGAATACGAAGAAGATATTGCATATTTGGAAGACTATGCAAAGTTCCTTGACAAACATTACACTCCACCTAGATATCCTAACTTACATCCAGGTATCGAGTTACCTGCGCACAAACTTTATGTTACGGAGGATGCAGAAAAATGTTTAGAAGCAGCAAGGACCGTGATGAATTTCGTGAAAAGATTATTGAAAAGTTAAATAACGAACTTTCAAAAATTAGAGAAATACTTGACAACTCTGGGAAGAAAGTTAGAATAATAGGTTTAACTGGAAGTTTTGCCCGTGGTGATTGGCATGTGGAAAGCGATATAGATATTATCATCGTTTGCGATAACGTTTCAGGCCCTCATTGGAAAAGATTGGATTTACCTACCATAGTTATCAATAATCACGTAGTGGAGTATCACATTTATTCTCCAGAAGAATTTGAAATCCTTTCAAAAGATGCCAGAATGATCGTATACGACTTATTTGCTGACGGAATAATTCTCTACGCAGACAAAGAATATCTAAGTAAAGTAAAAAAAATCTTTGATCAAGCCGTAAAGGAAATGAATGTAATCAGAGAAGGCAAGTTCCTAATAAGAAACTTAAAGCAATAAGTATCAAGCCCAAATATACAAAACAACCTAAAGATATTAGGTTAAAACTTCAAGCCTTCTAAATAAATAATGAAATCTTATGTTGCTGTTTGAAATTTATTCTTTTTCTAGTTCCTTTAGACGTTTTTCGATTTCCTTTAGTTGCTGTGCTAGAAATTCCTTCTGCTCTTTTAGCATCGCTATTTCATCTTCTTTGCTCATTGCTGGAAAGCCCATCGGCATCGGTGGCATCATTGCACTCGGATAAGGTTGTTGTTGTGGTTCGGAGGTTTTCGGAGCCTGTGTTTGTTGACTGGATTGCGGAAACATTTGAGGTAACATTCCACTTTGCATTAGCCATTGTGCCATTGGTGGAAGCCCTGTCGGAGATCTACCAAGCCAACCTGGGGAGTATCCAAATCTCAACCATCCTGGTAGCCCGGTGAGATAGTACATGTTTCTTCTTCTCCATCGCCAGCCCATCGTTTATCACCTCCATTTTGTGTATATGCACAAAATACTTATAAACATTTCCATAGTTAGCTTCCTAAATAGCTCAAAAACCATTTAAATTTAAATATAGATCATCTAAAGTAATACCTTCTCATATCGAGGCCTTTTCGTTCTTGAAGAAATAAACTCCAACAATCTTTCAAGCACTTCATCCGTAACTACATGTTCAAGTTTACATGCCTCTTTTTCAGCCTCATCGTCACTTAAACCCAGGACTTCAGCCAGAAACACCTTAAAAATCAAGTTTTTTCTTAATACTTTTACCGCTTCATGAAAACCTTTATCTGAAAGTTTAACCCCAATTCTAGGCTTATAAGTTACCAATCCCAATTCATTAAGTTTTTTAAACATTTGAGTTACCGATGGCGCCTTAATTCCAAGCTGTTTAGCCACTTCAACCGTACCAACGTACCTTTTGTCTCCTCCCAGTGTGAGAATAATCTTAATGTAGTCTTCAACACTTCTGTTCATCGCTTCTCACCAATAATGTAATTATGCACAAAATATTTATAAGCTTGCCTATTCTTAAAATATCTGTGTATGTGTTTACATAGGTATTTTTGTCGACTTAAACCCAATTTAGCGAAAATTAAATTAAAATGGGCTATAATATGCATAAAGACATTAAAAAAGAACAAACACAATAAAATACTCCAGCAGTAGAATCTAAATTTTTAAGGAGGGGATATCATGAAAGTAAAAATCTTAGTTGATAATAAAATTGCCTTAAATGGAACTATAGCAGCCTGGGGCTTTTCAGCATATGTCGATAACGGAAAAACGAAGGTACTTGTAGATACGGGACCAAGTTTTAGAACACTAGAAAACAATGCTAAAGTTATTGGCGTAAATTTGGATGAAATCACGGCAATATTCATATCTCATCTGCATAGCGATCACTGTGGAGCATTAGAACCCCTTATAAACAACTATGAACTAGATGTACCAGTCTTCATTCCGTCTAGGCGATACTGGGGTTGGAAACTTAAATTTGGAAAACTTGTCTACGTTAGCAAGCCCATGAAAATAATTGATGAAATGTACTCAACTGGACCACTTGGGATGTGGCTCAGCGAACATTCATTCATAGCTAAAATCGATAGTGATTCATCGATTCTTATAACTGGCTGTGCTCATCCAGGTATTGTAAAAATTCTTGAATATACGGTAAAAACGCTGAGATTCAATATTTTAGCTGTGATTGGGGGTATGCATTTAATAGGTGTAGACCGCTTTAAGCTGGAAAAAATAGTAGAAAAAATAAATAGCTTTAAAGTCGAGCATATTTGTCCCTGTCATTGCAGTGGTGACGATTTTTTAAAAGTTTTGTTAAACAGATTTTCCGGGAAAGTTCATCGTTGTGGATGTGGTGTAACTATTAATTTAGATGCTTAGATGCTCTATTTTTGACGATAAGTTTATATTGGTATATCAATGTATATTATTGTGCATAAGCACAAAAAGGAAGGTGAACAAAATGGCATGGTGGTGGGGTCGTGGCTTCGGCAGATTCTGGTACTGGTGGAATCCGTTTACAACAGCGTTAGCTAGCAGAGGATACTATTACATAGGCCCCTGCAGATGCGGATTCGGACCACATGCCTTCTACATGACACCAACAGGGCAAATAGTACATGCATGGCAACTATACGGCTTCCCATATGCACCATACCCATGGACACCACTAGGATTCCCTAGTGTAGCTCCAATGAGACCTGAAGACGAACTAAGGATGCTAGAAGATCAAAGAAAGATGCTGGAAAAACAATTAGAAGAAATTAATAAAAGATTAAAAGAATTAAGAGGTGAGGGATAATGCCTTGGGGTTGGGGCGGAAGAGGATGGCGTGGCTGGGGACGCGGATGGGGTAGAGGCTGGTGCTGGTGGTTCTTCTTCTGGGGACCATGGAGCACAACATGGTGGTACCCATGGACATATTATACACCATATATGCGATGGACACCTTACTACCCCTACTACACCTACCCGTACTACGGTTGGTGGTAAATAGACAAGGAGGGTAAAAATTGACTAAAGAGAGAATAGTAGTTGCAACACAAGGATCAGGCGGACTAGACGACTACGTCTCACCAATATTTGGTAGATGTCCAACATACACCGTAGTTGACGTAGAAAATGGCAAAATCATAAGAGTAACTGTTCAACAAAATACGGCAATGGCGTCTCCCATGGGAGCTGGTATTCAAGCAGCGCAAATCATAGCTAATTTAGGTGCAAACGTCGTCATAGCAGGGAATTTTGGTCCAAATGCCTTTGCGGCATTAACATCTCTGGGAATTAAAGTGATGGCAGGAATTATGGGTGTAAAAGTTAGAGACGCTATTGAACAATATATTGCTGGAAAATTACAACCCATAGCAGCTCCAACCGCACCTATGCATATGGGACTAACACCGCCAATGGCAAGACCATCAGTTACACCAACTGCGCCAACCGCACCTGCGATTCCATTAAGACCTCAAATATCAAAAGAAATGGAAATCCAAATGCTAGAAAACCAAAAGAAGCTAATTGAAGAACAATTAAAAGCTGTAGAAGAAAGAATAAAAGAGTTAAAAGCAAAGTTGGGAAAAGAATAGGTGAAAAATATGGTACGAATAGTTGTATCTTCAGCACCACCAGGAGGACTTGATGCTGCAGTTGATTTTAGATTTGCCAGATGTGCCTTCTTCACCGTTATAGACGTTGACGATGGAAAAATTAGAGAAGTTAAAGCGGTCGCAAACACGGTAGCCACTGTTCCACATGGAGCTGGTATTCAAGCAGTTCAACTAGTTTCAACACTGGGCGCAAACGTTGTAATTACAGGAAACGTTGGCCCTAATGCGTTCATGGCACTACAACAAATAGGAGTCCAAGTCTTTTCATGCCCACCAGGAATGACAGTAAGAGAT
>JAEOSG010000202.1 GCA_016840485.1 Candidatus Baldrarchaeota archaeon | reverse complement strand
AGACGCAGATAATGTATGGGGCTAATTTAAGCTATAAGGTTTTGACAAGATATTTGGGTGAGGTTTTAGAGGCTTGTTTGGTTAGATTTGAGAAGAATAGGCGTTGTTACGTTCTTACCGCGAAGGGCAGAGAATTTTTACAGCATTATCGGGATTACGCACGCAGAAATAGGCATTTAGAACGGCAACTGAAAAATGTACGTGCAAAAAGAAAGGCTTTAGAGGAACTCTGTTCGACATAAGAATTAATGTTTATTGGTAGGTGAAGATTATTGCAATGTGTTAAATCTATTTTATTGGCTTCCTGCATTTTTCTTCTGTTTTTCTCTGTTTTTTCGATTCGTCCGGTTTTAGGGTATACTGAAAAAGAAGCAAGAGAGACTATAGAAGCAGCAGAAGAAGAGGTTCTGAATTGTTACGATGCGGTTCTTGAGGCGGAGAGGAGTGGGGCAAATGTGTGCGAGCTGCTGGTTATCCTTAACGATGCTGACTGGCTTTTGTCTCGGGCTAAAATTGCCTATGATCGTGAAGATTTTGATTCTGCTTTTGCTAATGCCACCATGTGCCGTTCGAAGCTTGACGGCTTTGTAAATCAAGCGTATAGTTTAAGGCTTGAGGCAGAGCGAGCGGCCTATTATGATTTTATGGTTAATTTTGTTGGCTCAAGTGTTGGCGGTTTGTGTGTTGTTTTAGGCGGTTTCATGGTTTGGAAATTTTTGAAAAAACGTGAAGAAGCTAAGGAGGGGGTTTAATTGAACATTAAGGAGTATGGGCTTCTCTACTGGAGCGTCGTTGGAGTGTTAGCCCTTCTTGTTGCTTCACCATTTCTTAGCAGGGTTTTGATTTATCCTAGGACAGAGTTTTTCACCGAACTTTGGATTTTAGACGCAGACCATAGAGCTGAAGATTATCCGTTTAATATTACGCGAAACGAGAATTATAGCATTTATTTAGGTATTAGTAATCGTTTGGGCTATTGCGCCTATTACATGGTTCAAGTTAAGTTTAGAAACCAGACGCAGCCTGCTCCAACAAGTTTTGGACCCATTGAAAAACGAACGCCCAGCAGTTTGCAGTCGCTTTATAATTTTACGGTTTTCGTCGCGGATGAAAGCGTATGGGAAACTCCCTTAACCTTCTCCCTTGATTATCATGAGAATGCTTCAAAAGTTGAGATGAACAGTTTAGTTTTAAACGGGTTATCTTTAAACTTGAACAATCAAGTTATTGCATGGAACTCTTCGAGAAACGGGTATTATGGCTTTCTGTTCTTCGAGCTTTGGCTATATAACGGAACCAGTGAAAAATTCGAGTATCACGATCGATTTGTTGGGTTATGGCTTAACATGACTATTCAACAATAATGCTGCTAGCGGGATGGCTGAGAATTTTGGCAACAACATGTACTGTTGTTTATGTCAATAGAACCTACTTTCTCGGCCTACATGTTAAGGAGGTAGACTTCAAGTGAAAGTTGGAATGATTACATGTTGGTACAAGAATTTGTCGATGGCTAATTATGCGTACAACTTATGTGCTGCTTTAGGCGATCAAGTAAAAGTTAAAATTGTAACTTCTCACTGTATGTGTTGGGAACGGTTTATAAAAAGAAAGGAGGTCTTTCAAGGCGAATGCGAGCTTGCGTCATTCCCACCTTATCTTTTTGTGGCAGAAAACCCTCAGTCGCCAATTATTTTCCGTTTATTGCTTTATTTATTTATGTCAGCTCTCCAATTTCTAAGAGGAATAACTTATCTATCAAAATGTAAAGACTGCGATATAATTCATTACCAGCAAACGGCGGCCTACTCCTTTGGTATGGTTCCACTTTGCATGATTCTATTGATTCCAACTCAGAAGAAACGCATAGTTACTGTCCATCGTCTTGACATGTTAAGCAAACGTAAGTTTTTCAACCGTTTGTACAAAAATGCAGACTGTATAATCGTCCACTCAAAAGAAATGAGGAAAAAAATGCTGGCTTTAGGCATCGCTGCATCTAAAGTACGATTAATACCTCACGGTGCACAACTTCCACCTTTAACAAAGGTTCCGCGAAGGTACATTACCTTTTTCGGAGCTCCGAGGGAGAACAAAGGATTTCTAACTATTTTGCAAGCGTTAAAAATATTAAAAGATGAAGGCCGAAAAATTTTCCTTCATATATATGGGATCTATAGCGAAGCAGAAAAGGAAATGGCAATTAAAGAAGCAACTGACTTGGGTGTATCCGACCAGCTTATATGGGGAGGAAAGCTAAGCGAGGTTGAATTCGATAATAAAATGCAAGAAAGCATACTTACGTTGGCACCTTATTTGGGTACTGTATCAGGAAGTAGCATAATTACAAGGGCTATGGGAAACGCTACTCCTATTATAGCATCAAATATCGGAGGCATCCCAGAATACCTAGGAAATGCGGGTTTGTTGATTCCGCCCAATGATGCGAGGGCACTGGCTTCTGCTATTGTAAGGTTGCTTGATGATGCATCATTGAGGCAAAAACTTTCAGAAGAATGCAGAAAAAAGGCTAGGGCTTTTTCTTGGAAAACGGTGGGGAAAATGACTCTTAAGGTTTACTATGAATGCAAATAGGTATTCTGAGAATAAATTTAGCTAGCCAAATAAATGATGGGACTTGTATGAACCTTTCATTACATATAATATCCGACATCGAAAAAATTGCTGCGCAACATGAAACTTGGAATAATTTTGTAAACAAGAATTTCGACAATCCATTTATTCTATATAAGTTTGTAGAACTGTATGCAAAGAGTAATGACTCGCATTGCACCCCACTTTTCATTATAGGAGAAACTGACAAGAAGACCATCGGAATAGCCCCTCTTAAAGTTCACAGAAATTTCAGAGTTAATGTTGCCACTTTCGTTATGCCGCCTGAAACATCACCAGACTTTTTTACATACGAAAAGTTCAAAGCACCTTTTATTGATCGTATCGTTGATTATGTATTCGGAAGGTTAAAATGCGGTATTGTAGACCTTACATTCCCTGCCGAAAGCAATAGTTTTCGCATTTTTAAGAACAGTTGTCAAGGTAGGGGTATTCAATTACATGTAGAGCCTTATCATGGGCGAAGAATATTAAAGGTTGATAGTGACTGGGAACTGTTTGAAAGATCAAGAGGGGGTAAATTTAGAAGAAAAATCAGAAAAATCCAGAAAAAGCTTGATAGAGCGGGTTTACATAGAGTTATTTGCCTTGAAAGAAAGAACAGGGAAAGCAACGTTTTCAAGAAGATACTTAAGATTGACAGATTAAGCTGGAAAGAGCATTGGCGATCTAAACGGAGAATGAATTTTGATCCTGATTTACCAATACACTGGTTTGGAGCTGCAGAAAGCGCTCGAACAGTTCCAAATTTTAAAAATACTGTTTGGTTTTTAGAATTAAACAATCGCTTAATAGCTTACGCAATCGTTCACATATATAAACAAATCGCTACCATTGCAAAAACTTCATATGATCAACGTTACAGAAGCTACTATCCGGGAATTTACCTCATTAATTCCATAATAGAAGCTCTTTTTAAACAGGGGAAAATCAGAATGATTGACTTTATGACAGACATGGAATTTATGAGAACATGGACTAACACTGTTTTAGGAAGAGTCAGAATATTAGCAGCAAAGGGAAAATTCAGCAAATTAATGCTTTCCTTCTACTGTAACAAAGAAATTAGGAAAACCCTGCGTAATGTTGAATGCCAGTTTTTACGAATGATTTAAGGAGAAAGACTTACTTTGAGGGTTATTGAACTAACAAGCTTCGGCGAAGTTGAAGATTACGGTACTTGCTGGGATGATTTGTTAAATGCATGTAAAGATGATAATATTTTCCTTACGCGTGAATGGTTGGAAACTTGGTGGAAACATTTAGGTGCAAAAAGAGAACTCTTACTTCTCGCTGTCGAGGACCGTGGCAGGTTATTAGCTGTGGCTCCTTTAATGAAATCTAAGTATAGTGTTTTTAAAATTGGACTTAATGTTATTGAGTTTATTGGAAGCCCACAATCCGATTATCATAGCTTCATTCTAATTAAGGACTCACTAGAATCTGTAAGGTTACTGATGAATTATATCAAAGAGCAAGATTGGGACTGTGTAGAACTAAAAAATATCCCAGAAAACTCAGAAACACTAAAAACATTAGAAACTGTTTCTAAAAAGACTGCAAAGCTGAAAAAATCGTTAATAGATATTTGTCTCTTTGTTCCACTGCCAGAAAGTTTCGAAGAGTTTTCACAGAAAATCTCTAAAAGTATGCTCAAAAACATTCATAGATATGGGCGAAAACTTAAAAGAGAACAT
>JAEOSG010000063.1 GCA_016840485.1 Candidatus Baldrarchaeota archaeon | reverse complement strand
TTGCTCAGCACTTCTTAGCGAAAGCAGGAATACTAGCTGTGAGAAGAGTCAAAAAGAGCGACATGGAAAAACTAGCAAAAGCAACAGGAGGAAAAATAGTCACAAGCATCGACGACCTAACACCAGAACACCTAGGAGAAGCAGAAGTCGTAGAGGAAAGAAAAGTAGCAGACGACAAAATGGTATTCGTTGAAGGATGCAAGAATCCAAAAGCAGTAAGCATATTGATCCGTGGCGGAACAGAGCACATAGTTGATGAGGCAGAAAGAGCACTACACGATGCACTATGCGTAGTAAGAAACATCATACAAGAGCCAAAAGTTGTACCTGGCGGCGGTGCACCAGAAATAGAGATTGCGAGAAAACTCAGAGAATATGCAGAGACGTTAAGCGGTAGAGAACAACTAGCAGTAAAAGCATTCGCCGAAGCAATTGAAGTAGTACCAAGGACGTTAGCAGAAAATGCAGGTCTTGATCCCATTGATATACTAGTAGAACTAAGAGCAAGGCACGAAAAAGGAGAATGGTGGACAGGTATAAACCTAGTAAGCGGTAAAGTAGATGACATGCGTAAACTGGATGTATGGGAACCAGCCAGTGTAAAGAAACAAGCTATCAAGTCAGCAAGTGAAGCAGCCCAAATGATCCTAAGAATCGACGACGTCATTGCAGCATCAGAACTAGAGAAAGAGAAAGAAAAAGGAAAGGAAGAAGAAAAGGAAGAAGAAACCAGCAGCGAATTTTAAACAGCAAACATAACTTTTTATGACTAAATATTTCACTAAATTTTATTTTTCACTCAACCGGGCTTTCTTTGAAATTTGCTGGAATATTTCTCAACCGATTAATTTTTATAACCTATTAGTTGAAATAGTAGCCCTACCAATAATTTAATTTCTCCCCGCCAGGTGGGGGTGACAAAGTTAAGTAATTCTGTAAGTAGTTTTAGTAAAATTGCAACAAAACCTTCTGAAATCCGTATAGGACCTAAGAGACTCACAAGATTCGAAAAAGCTAGAATAATAGGTGCACGCGCTCTTCAAATATCCATGGGCGCTCCAGTTCTCATAGAAATCCCGAAGGACGTAATTGATCCAATTAAAATAGCGGAACTGGAGCTTAAAGCTGGCATATTACCTATAATCATAAGAAGAAGAACTATTTCTGGAGATTATCAAGACATTCTTTTAAAAGCCTTATTAGAAGCAGAGAAAGAAGAATTCGGAACAACATAACTCTATATTTTTCCTACGTTTAAACACAATACACAAAGATAGTTAAATTAAATAATCTTCATGTTCTCAAGCTAACTTCTAAAATTAACCTCTATTTCTCGTAACTCTCCTTCAAAAATATTCCTAAATCTTTTCTCACGTTTTCTGACAAACTGTAGGTACAGTTAAATAGACGTTTCACCAAATTCTAAAATAATTAACTTCACCCCAACTTCATTAGTAGGTGAGACTTTCAAAATGCAGGCCTACAAAATAAGCGAAGAAGGAGAACTCATAAGTGTACCACTTAAAGACATCGAACTAAGAAGCGACGACGTTGTCGTAATTGTTGAGGACAATAAGAAGAACATTTTCATATGGAAAGGAATAAACGCACCTGTAAGAAAAAAATTCATTAGCGCAAGATCTGCATGGAAACTTAGAGGAGAACTCGGCCCACTATACAAAGTAGTAAGCATAGATGAAGGAGAAGAGCCCGAAGACTTTCTTAATCTAATTAAAAGCCTAAACATATCGGTGAAAACAACACTACCTGCCCCTGCTGAGGAAAAACCAAAAGTGGAAGCCCCACCACCTCCACCTGCGCCAAAACCTGCCCCACCGAAACCAAGACGAAGACCAACAGTTACAGTTCCTCCTAAAGTTGAAAAACTACCAGAAATCAAAAAACCGACAAAAGTAGAAGTTAAAAAGCCAGTGGAAGTTAAAGTTGAGAAGCCGCTAGAAGCTAAACCTGCTCCACCTCCACCAGTTGAGGAAATCGATGTAAGAAGTATTTTAAGTATGCTTGAAGGTCTTGATACGCCACCAGAATATTCGAGAGAACTCTTAATCGTAGGAACACGAATTTACGCTCTAGGAGAAGTTAGGACGAAACTTTTCGGAAAAGAAAAAGTTAAACTAAGTGTTGAACTGCTTGATGCCCTACCAGAGGGACCGTACCTAGCCGAGGGATATATTCCACGAGTAATAATTAAGAACGATCACGTTTTAGCTGTTGAACTTTTAAAGAAAACTAGAGCAACCGTTGAAGAAATTAAAAAGGAAATTAGAAAAGGCCTCGAAACGTACACCTCTCTAATCAGGAAGTTAGAAAAGGAGGAATAATTATGACCAACGAGGAGGAACTTAAACAAATAATTAGTAAAATCCCGGAATATGCTGAATTTGAGGCTCTTGCTGTGGTAACAAAGGAAGGAGCAAGACAAGCTTTCTGGTCAAAAAGTGAGGTAGACCCAGACCTCCTATCAGCTATGGCTGCAACCATTTTACAAACGAGTAATAAGGCAGCTAAAAAGATGGGGTTCGGGTCCCTCTTCGAGGTTATTGTAAGAGGAGAAAATGGGTACATGATTCTCTCAGATGCAGGGCCATTTGTGTTGATTGGCGCGGGAAGGGAAGTAACGAGTCTAGGCTTATCCATAAGGGTTCTAAGAGAGTTTGCAAGGAAAATATCAGAGAAATTCTCAGAGTAATTTAAATATTACCGTTTTTTAACGAGTCCAATTTCGTGAAAACGGTAGGAACCACGAGTTCGTTTAAAAGAAGCGATCCATGGCTTCCTTTAAACTCCATCTCTAAAACAGTTTCTTCCTTTTCCTTCTCAACAAAGGATTCAGCACCCTCACCGAAAATTACCAATAGGTTGCCAACTCTTTCCTCGACTAGAGCAGGATTATCAATCTCGGGGAAAAGTTCATTAGCAATTTTTCTAAATTCCAAAACTACACCATTTTCTCCAATTTTTTTCTCCAACCAGTCCTTTAATTTATCTATGTGTTCTTCCAGCGTGTAAAAGTGAAGTACTCTCCCACTCTTACCAGGTCTAGTTCTTATCCATTCCTTAACCATCGCAATATCGTCTTCACTAAATTTAATCATATTTTTACTGTCTAACATGATTTGGCCATGATCAGAACAAATAAAAATCGCAGTTTCCCCTCGTATCTTTTTATCCAATCTATCTACAAAGTGCTCTATCAGTCTTTCCAAAAACTGAAGTCCCAAAACATATTCTTCACTACCCGGTCCATACTTGTGAGCTAAATCATCTAATAGGCCAACATACACATCCATAAAAACTTTTTCATCTCTATATTCCTCTAATGCCTTCCTAGCTAATGAAAAAAGATCTATTAAATTTCCATATCCGACAGCTACTTTACGATCTTCTGTAATTAACCTAGAAAGACCACTATAAGCTATGTATTTATCTCGAAGAGAGATATGAACAAAATCACCATTTACCACGTCAAAAATACTTTTCGACCATAAAAACACCTTAACGTCAACACCAACCTTACAGAGAGCGTCTCTCTCACGAAAATCCACCGTACTCATCCCTAACATGTCAACAATATTCCCTATTTCGCGCACATATATTTTATGTCCCAGAATACCGTGTTTTTCCGGAGGTAACCCCGTGTATATAGATGTTATAACAGTCGATGTAATTGTAGGGAAAACAGAAGATAAAAGAAACCCCTTTCCATCGTTTAATAGTTTTGAGATTAAATTAGAATGTTTAATCTGCTCAAAACCAATGGAATCCACGAGAAACAAAATCACCTTACTCACGTTAAAACACTCATGCTGTTCAAACAATTTCTTAAACCTAGAATATCTATTCAAGGAGGGCACGTTATCAACTTCCAAACCCAAGAACTCTAAGAGGGTCGGCATAACCTTAAACACATTATACGTATAATTAGGCCTAAAAAGATTAGTAGCAAATGAAGACTTTTTGACTAAATCATTCGCAATATCAGTCATCTTTCATCCTCCATACCTTGAATTACGCAATCCTTAACTTATAAGTTATCAAATTTAACACAAAAACATATACTTCATGGAGTATAGGAGGAGCTAAATGAATTGTGGCCTAAAGGAAAAGTAGCAGCTTTAATATTAACTTTCGATTTTGATGCAGAAAGTGCAGAATATCGAAAATGCCCAGATAAACCTGTAAAATTAAGCAAAGGAATATATGGAGCAAAGAAAGGTCTCCCAAGAATACTCGACCTTCTGGATAAACACCAGTTAAAAGCAACCTTCTTTGTTTGCGGCTGGGTAGCTGAAAAATATCCTGAAATCACAAAAGAAATTATGAAAAGAGGGCATGAAGTAGCAGCGCATGGATATTTACACGAAAATCTAAGCGAATTAAGCTATCAGGAAGAAGAAAAAGTCTTCCATAAAATGATCACAGCAATAGAATCAATTTGCAAAACAAAACCAAAAGGATTCAGAGCACCATATTGGGAGTTCAGCAAAAACACTCTCAATTTTCTGGGAAAATACGAGTTTTTGTACGATAGTAGCCTCATGGATGATGATGTACCCTATGTGATCGAATTAGAAGGAAACAAGAAAATCGTAGAATTACCAGTGGAGTGGGTTCTGGACGATTGGCAACTTTTCGAAGTTCATCGCAAAACACCAGCACAAGTATATGAAACTTGGATAAGTGAAATAGATGCAGCATATGAAGAAGGAACTCTAACAGTCTTAACTATGCATCCACAATGCATAGGAAGACCTAGCAGAATAAGACTTTTAGATGATCTAATAGTCTATGCAAAAAGATACAAAAAACTCTGGATAGCCAAGGCAATAGATGTCGCAAAATGGGTTCTCTCAAATAACTCCAAAGCATAAGAAAGTTTATTCGGCAAAGAAGGTTCTTAAATATGGTACACGTAAGGAGGAAAAACATTGCCATACTGCCAATACTGTGGGAAAGAAACCTATCTCCCATTTAAATGTAAATATTGTGGGGGAATTTTTTGCTCAGAGCATAGACTTCCAGAAAAACATGAATGCCCTGGGTTAAAGAAGGGTGTACCGCTTGATTATTCTTTACGTGAGGAAGAATTGCCAGAATATGTAGAAACCGAAGAAGAATATGAAATACCGGTAAAACCAAAAAGAACACTGGAACCATGGCGACCCGTGTTTAAAATTCCAAAGAAACCAAAATTCGTATTTAGTAGAACTGAAATAATTCATCTCACCATAGGAACGATACTTGTGGTTTTAGTAGGTCTTTCATCCTTTTTCAAAACACCAAATGTTTTCGTAAATTACCCACTATTAACTTTAATGTTTTCGATAATTTTCGTTCTAATATTTTTACCCCATGAATTAGCTCACAAATTTACTGCTCAGCGCTATGGGCTTTGGGCGGAATTTCGATTACTAGAATGGGGAGCAATATTAACTCTCATATCAATACTTTCACCCGCAAAAATCATAGCTCCAGGAGCAGTAATAGTACAGGAAGTTTACGACGAGGAAACAATGGGAAAAATAGCATTAGCCGGGCCTCTAACTAATCTATTTATTGCAACGATATTAATACTTTCATACGTTCTATTTCCCGTAACAGGGATTATCAAAACCTTCTTATCCATAGGCTTTTGGCTAAATATTATTCTAGGCATATTCAATATGTTGCCAATGCCTCCTCTAGATGGCAGTAAAATTATAAAATGGAACACGTACCTCTGGGCTTTAGTATTCTCAGTGTACATGGTCTTCCTACTGGTTTACTTAATAGTTCTATAATCTTAAATTGATAGTGACAAAACATGGTTAAAATAAAGAGTAGAGAATATAGAAGGTTAAGCGTATAGCGAGTCAACGAAATCTTTAGAGATTTTTGCTCTGGATTTCTTTAAAACTCTAACTAGTTTATCGTATAATTCCGCATCTTCTTTAGATATACTTGGTGATATGGTTTCTAATGCCTTCTCAAAGTGTTTCATGTGCACCTTTTCAGCTTTCGGATCTTCTCTGAGCGCATTAAGAGCAGCTTCTCTACAAACAGCTTCTATATCAGCACCAGTATATCCTTCGGTCATCTCAGCAAGTTTCTCTAGATTAACATCGTCGGCTAACGGCATTTTCCTAGTATGAACCTTAAAGATCTCAAGCCTACCTTTCTTGTCTGGCGGTGGGACGTAAACAATCCTATCAAATCTTCCAGGTCTTAGTAAAGCAGGATCCAAAATATCTGGGCGATTAGTGGCAGCAATTACAACCACATTCTTTAACTTCTCTATACCGTCCATTTCACTAAGCAACTGATTAACCAACCTTTCTGTAACCCCCGATTCGCCGCCATACATGCCACGTCGCGGAGCGATTGAATCTATTTCATCAAAGAATATTATACATGGCGCAGCTTGTCTAGCTTTTTGGAAGACTTTTCTAATAGCTTTTTCAGATTCTCCTACCCATTTCGATAAAACTTCTGGACCACGTACTGCAATAAAGTTCGCTTCACTCTCCGTTGCAACGGCCTTCGCAAGCAACGTTTTACCGCAGCCAGGAGGTCCAAAAAGAAGAATTCCCTTAGGTGGTTCTATACCCATTCTTGAGAACATCTCTGGATGTTTTAGCGGCCACTCAACCATTTCCTTCAACTGCTGCTTTACCTGATCTAAATCACCAATATCGTCCCAATGCACATTGGGTACTTGAACCATAACTTCCCGTAACGCTGTAGGAGTAATCGATTTGAAAGCATCCATAAAATCTGCCCTAGTAACCTTAAGTTTTTCAAAAACTTCAGGAGGGATTTCACCTTTCTCTAAATCTAGTTCAGGTAGAACTCTCCTTAAAGCTCTCATAGCAGCTTCCTTGCAAAGGGCTGCAAGATCTGCCCCAACATAACCATATGTGATGTCCGCAAGTTCATCCAAATCTACGTCATCAGCTAGCGGCATATTTCTGGTATGCACTTGAAGTATCTCTTTTCTACCATCTCTATCAGGTATACCTATCTCTATCTCTCTATCAAATCTTCCAGGTCTTCTAAGCGCCGGATCTATGGCATCCGGTCGATTAGTTGCTCCAATAACTATAACTTGACCCCTAGTCTTTAAACCATCCATCAATGTGAGTAACTGAGCTACAACTCTACGTTCAACTTCACCAGCAACTTCCTCACGTTTCGGCGCTATAGCATCTAACTCGTCAATAAAGATTATACTAGGCGCATTCTTTTCAGCTTCTTCAAAAGCTTCTCTAAGTCTTCTTTCAGATTCGCCATAAAACTTACTCATAATTTCAGGGCCGTTAATGGCAATAAAGTGAGCACCCGCTTCATTAGCAACAGCCTTTGCAATCAAAGTTTTGCCAGTACCTGGAGGACCATATAGGAGCACGCCCTTTGGAGGCTCTATACCTAAATGTCTAAACAACTCTGGATACCTTAGGGGCAATTCTATCATTTCTCGAACTTTCTGCAATTCTTCCTTTAAGTCGCCAATATCGTCATAAGTTACCTCTGGTACCGCAAGTTCTACTTCTTTTGCTGGCTCAGGTCTAACAACAATCTCCGTATTTCTATCAACCACAACAATACCTGTGGGACTTACAGAAGTTGCAACTAGAGTTATAGCTTCATAAACCGTAGGAATCTGAACTATATCCCCCCTAGAGATAGGACGGCCTAAAAGAACGTTCTTAATATAATCCTCCGGAAGTAAATACCTTATATACTCAGTTGGTGCAAATACAATTCTACTAGCTTTCTTAACTCTTGCGCGTCTAACGGTGACGTAGTCACCTATTCCGACACCAGCATTTTTCCTAGTGATGGCGTCTATCCTAATAAGACCCTTTCCCTCATCTTGAGGATAAGCTGGCCAAGCAGTGGCAGCAGTTACCTTCTTACCAATGATCTCAACGATGTCTCCCGTAGTGACATTTATCTTATGCATAGTTTCAGAATCAAGTCTAGCAATACTTCTTCCAACGTCTCTTGTAGGCGCTTCCGCAACTCTAAGCTTTACCTCAACAACCATATGTTTCCCCCACCTACTGTTCTAATAACTTTTTAATTAACTCTTCTTCAAATTTTTCTTGGTCCAAGCTAATTGGATTATTTAACTTTAAGGCTTTTCCCTCTAAAATTATTTTTGCTATATCCCTAACAACAGACAACAATTCGTCCTTATCCCTTAACACAGAATGGTTTATATCCCCGAAGTAAATAACATCATTTCCACTACTTATAGTCAAGGTGGTCCAATCACCCTTCCTAGTTATCTGAACTTTTAAACCATTAATCTCAAATTCTGACATATAAACCACCACAACTTTAATCCACATATACTAAATCAACCTTTTCATAAAAACAAATCAATGGTAATTCAATCCAATATTATATATGCAACCTATTACTCTTAGTGTTTTTCATGCTTTTTAGTTTTCAAAACTCGATGTAAATTAAATAGTTTTTCAAGAGGTACCTTATGTTCCTCCTTAAAAGTTTCCTAGCACAGTCGTAACAAAAATGTCATCAACCCCGTTCATCGAGCGAATAATGTTTAAAATTCTGCTTAAGTCTTCCATAGAGACTGCTTTAATCTTAACCATTAAATCAAACTCCCCTGTTACGCCATAAACTTCAATTACTTTATCAATCCGAGAAAGCTCCTTAGCAACTTTACCATAGTTTTCAGATTTAGTTTCAACGCCAACAAGAGCAGTTATGTTAATTCCAAGCTTTTTATCGTCCAAAATTGCAGTAAACCCCTTAATCACTCCTCTATCTCTTAACCTAGTGATTCTATCATAAATAGTCGAATCCGGTATCCCAGTTCTCCTAGAAATCTCCGCAAAACTAATCCTTCCGTTCTTTTGAAGTTCCTTGAGAATCCTAAAATCAATCTCATCAATATTATTCAACTCGGAAAACTTCCGGATAACAATGTAATAAATGGAGGTTTTATAAAAATAGTGCCTATGTATCGGACATTTTCAAAAATTTAAAAGACGCGAATAATCAACATTTCACCAGATAAGTAACAAAAAACGCTACATGGTAATATAAAAAATTTTATGCTGAGCAAGCCAATTGGTGAAACATAGGATGAACCTATACCCTATGGAGTATAAATTAGCAAATGGTGGAGACATTGCCAGCACAAAGCACAATAAAAAAGTATATTGCAACAAGGGCAGTTTCAATAACAGGAAGCTTAGCAATAAGAGTGTTGCTAACAAAAATTTTAAGCTGTTTAAAAGAAACATGCACGACAATATTTTCAGTTTCACCGATGTTAAGAAGAAGATGCAAAACCCTCCCCCAATTATTGAAAAGAAAATCAGCTTGTACCCCTAATATTAATAAAAAAGATAAAGCTAATTTTAATCAAAATTCTTACATGGATTTCCCCTTTAAAATATTTGATCAAAATATTTTAGCGAAAACAGCAACCACAAACCTGTACATAACTATAAAATAGAAGGCGGGAGAAGTTATGAATCAGAAGGGGGGTCGCAATGCAACGCTATTCAGCAGTACCTTCCCACAGGCTTTGTTTGCATTGTCATTCAGTACACTAGATTTAGCAGCAGGTTTCATTGCTTCACTGGTGGCTTCGTATGTTGTTAAAATGCCTTGGACTCTAATAATATATCCCCCCCTTCTCACAGTGCGTGGAAACATAAGCGGTATGTTTTCGGGAAGATTAACTACAGGTCTCCACGTAGGTCTCATAAAACCTAGTATTAGAAAAAATACAGAGTATTTCTATAGTCTTCGTGCAAGTATTTTTTCCATGAGTTTCATAAATGCGTTTATAGTCGGGTTTCTTACATATGCTGTCTTTTTAATATTTGAACCTTTATATTATGTTTCATTACTGATTTTAATCTCCATAGCAATAATATCCATGATGATTCCAACAACTGTTTCAATATTCTTTCTAGCTCCCTTAGTTGCTATCGTATCGTACAAAAAGGGTATAGACCCGGATGTTATCGCCTATCCCATACTATCGACAGTAAATGACATTATAGTATCTGCAGTTTATGTAATAACCATATGGTTGTTTATTTTTTGGGAAAATGTGTTTATAACCGTGTCATATATTTTAATTATCCTCTTTTCCTTCATCTTCATTTACTCATCCAAATACTGGACTGATAAAAACTTTAAGAAAACAATTTCCGAAGGAATGTTTATTATAATGATTCTAATGATAATTAGCAATTTTACTGGAGGAGTACTTTCCAAACTAAGATATTACATAGAACGTTATCCACATATTCTTGCCATTTATCCATGTCTTCTCACAATGATAGGAGATGAAGGATCCATTATTGCCTCCACTACAACCACAAAATTGGGTCTTGGAAACATTAAGCCATCTTTAAAATCCATAGTTTACCGCGAAAATGTAATACTTATTCTCGGAGTTTTACTCGCCGGTTTCATTATGTCAACGATCTTTGCAACGCTTGGATCCTTTCTCTATGCTTTTTCAATACTTAAACTCGTACAAACTATTTTAGTATCTTTTGTAACAGTTACCCTTCTTGCCGCACCAATAATTTTCATATCTTTTGGATCAGCCATCATTACTTTTAAACGTGGATTAAACCCCGATAACTTCACAATACCTACAATAACCTCCTTATCAGATTTCTTAACCACAATAAGTCTTTTTACAGTCATTAAGTTAATTATGGGAATTTAATCAAAAGCCATAAGCCTTCGTTTCCCTCTTACCCTCAGACGGAGGCAAAATCTTAAAGTAAAATCAGAATTTTTCATCTAGTAAGTATTTGGTAATGATCCCTTACCAATTTTAAAACGACTGCCTTAATTACCTCAAAAACTTTAACACTTTCAAAATGTCCTTTAGACTACTAATAGCACATGGTGTTTTTCCACTTCGGTCAATTAAAACGGCTTGCATTCCTAAGGATCGCGCAGGTAGAATATCGGAAGATAAAGAATCACCAACCATAAAGGTATTCTCTGCGCTACTTTTCAAGTCGCAAAGAGCTTTATAAAAAATTTCTCTATCAGGTTTAGCATATCCGACCTCGCATGAAAATATAACAGTAGAGAAATATGAAAGAAGTTTACGCGTATTCTTCCTTCTTCTAACCCATCTAGCAGTAGTTTCGTAAATATTAGAAATTAATCCAAGCTTGAAGTTTTCTTTTAAGCTTTCTAAAACGTCCTCAACCTCAGGATATGTACCAAATTCTTGAGGAACTGTAAGAATTTCATAAAGCTGATTCGATAACTCTTGAAGCCCGTAACCTTGAAGCAACATCCTTATTCGCTCTTTACTAATTTCAGGAAGCAAAATGAATTTTTTATCCAATTCCACTATCAACTTTTCATCTAACCCCAAATCCTCAACCAGCATTCTATGAATTTCATCTTCATTAATTATGTAGGCTAATGTCCCCATAAATCGAAGATCACAGCTTCTATTCTAGAAGTTATTTCAACCATGTTATACGCCTCTAACGGGATTTAAACCGCGACATTAAACCACCATTTCATAATACATTTTCTAAGTTAGATGAATTTACGACTAGAACTGCTGTCTTTAATTACCAAAGTACCCCCTTTTAACTCTTAATGGCAATACACGACTTAAATTTTCTCTGTTGTTAGTATATTCTGGAGAAAGAGCCATTTATCATTTTCTTTTATCTAACAGACCACACACTTTCTTCTAAGTCCTTATTTTTAGGAACCTTATTGGTCTTGTATACTTCAAAACATAAAGTTTCTTCCATATTTCCAATAGTTATGTAAACATCCAAGTTCTGTGAAGTCTTGTTAAGAAGTGTTTAGTTGCATTTAAATATTAGTTTGACACTTCAATTTCTCCAGCGTTTCAGAAAATTAAACTCTTAAATCATAGAAACAAATTTGATATTTAATTAACTGATGTACATAAAATTTAGAAAATATGAGTTGATGATCAGTGACGAGGTTTGTAGATGAAAAAGATATAGCAATCTTAAGGGTAATAGATGGGCTAAGAACTGCTTTTGAATGGGTGCCAATAGAAAAAATCGTAGAAAAACTTCCATACAAGGACTTCGAAGTTAAGAGAAGAATAAAAGAATTAGACAAGATGGAACTTGTAAGATACCGCTACGTTAGCCATTATAATTCTTTTGCAGCAATGCTTACAGAAAAAGGATTCGACACCCTGGCGCTCTGGGACTTTAAAAAACATGACGTAATAGAAAAAGTAGGCACAGAGATCGGCGTAGGAAAGGAATCCGTCATAATTGGATGCGTAAGTCCAAAGGGTGAATGGGTGGTAGTAAAATTCCACAGATATTGGGCAAAAGAGTTCCGCAACATAAGAAAATCACTAGCCTATGCTTCCATAATAGTTAGAGGTAAAGAACTCAACCTTGAAGATAGCCGCATCGACATACCTAGAGCAAAAGCACAGGTAGAAATGAATGCATTAGAAAAATTACATAAAATAGGAATAAATGTCCCCGAGCCACTCGGAATTAACAGACACGCAATAGCAATGAAAATGCTAACTAGAAACGGCGGAATACCAGCTCCACAACTAGTGCGTGTAAAACTAACAGATCCAGTCACAGCTTACGAAACAATTATCGAGGACTACATAAAAATGGTAGATAAGGGAGATGTCATTCACGGCGATTTCAACGAATATAACGTTATTATAACTGAAAATGAAACTCCATACTACATAGATTTTCCACAAGCAGTCCCAAAAAGTTACCCAGAAGCAAAGTTCCTGATTCGAAGAGATCTAAATAAAATATCCCATTACTTTCAACTAAAATATAGGCTAAAAACAAAAGATGTAGAGAAAATATTAAAGGATCTTATGGAAAAATAATACCACAATTCTTTACTACGGTAATTAAAGTATCCTCAACTTTCCTAAAACTGCTGTCAATCATAGATAGAGCGAAATAACCTTAGTGTCCAACTAACATAATGCTTAAAAATAGTATTGTTAATTTAGAAACGCCTGTAAGTTCCCGCGCGTCAAAGTGGTTTTAAGTTCAGAACTTCATGATGAAGGAGGAAGCAATATGGGCAAGGTTAGACCCGCTATGATAAAGAGGACAGCAAGAGAGTTAATTGAAAAGTTTCCAAACGAAATTACCACAGACTTTGAGAAAAACAAAAGAATAGTTGAAAAATACACAAACATAACTTCTAAAAAAGTTAGAAATAGAGTAGCGGGATATCTCGTAAGACTAGCGAAACTAAAATTAGTAGAAGGAGTTAAAGTAGAATCAGAAGAGGAAGCAAGATAACAATGACATCAAAAAGAGTCTATTAAACTAAATTTTTGAAAGCGATACATTAATTATAACATTCAATTTCAATTTAGTTTTGAAGTACCATTAGTAAAAGTTAAACTTGAAAATGATGACGTTACCCCCATTGATCCTTTTGGAAATGATAAAAAGCTCTTGCCGGCTGACGTCCCACATGACCACCTGTATCTTATCTAAACATTAACAAACAAGCAATAACTATACTAACTATCCAATTTAGGAGGTGGGAATTTTGAGTGAATGGAGAAGAAAAAGAAGAAGAACATGGTTTGATGACATTTTTGAGGAAATCAGAGAAATGTTTGAGGACTTAGAGGAAAGAATGTTCAAAGAATTTGAAGAATTTGAAAAAATGGCACCAAAAATCAAGACACCATCAGGTATGGAAGTAAGAGGACCAATAGTTTGGGGCTGGTCAATGACCATTGGACCCGATGGTAAACCAATCGTTAGAGAATTTGGAAACGTCCCAGGAAGGAGAGCAAGGGGAGAGCCACTAATAAAAGAAACTAGAGAGCCACTTGTAGACATTATTGAAGGAGACGAAGAGATAATAATAGTGGCGGAGGTTCCAGGAGTAGAAAAAGAAGAAATTGATCTCAATGCCACAGAAACAGAACTTGAAATAAAAGCAGGAGACAAATATTACAAGCATCTAGAGTTACCCACCGAAGTAATACCAGATAAGGCGAAGGCAACTTACAAAAACGGAGTACTAGAAATCCGTTTACCAAGAAAAAAAGCTAAAGAAAAACCAAAAGGAAAGAAAATACAAGTAGAGTGACATATTTATTTTGCTATCATTATCCATTCTAATATTTTAAGACGTAAACTTTTACTATTGTACACAGACTACACTACTTTGCAAACCGTTATATTTATATAGAAGTGCTATTTAGGCTTTTTTGCAGAATTAATAACTACTATTTTAGCGGTGTTATTTAAAATAAAATTAAGGGAGGAAATAGAATGTCTAAACAAGCAGTTGGAGTTCCAGTCATAATTTTGAAGGAGGGTACTCAGAGGACTGTTGGTAGAGATGCTATGAGAGCAAACATAATGGCAGCAAGAGTAATAGCAGAAGCAATAAGAACGTCCCTAGGACCAAGAGGAATGGACAAAATGCTAGTAGACAGCCTAGGCGACGTAGTCATCACCAATGACGGTGCTACGATTCTTAAGGAGATCGATGTGCAGCATCCAGCGGCGAAAATGATGGTAGAGGTTGCCAAAGCACAAGACGACGAGGTTGGAGATGGAACAACAACAGCAGTAGTAATCGCAGGAGAACTACTCAAAAAAGCAGAAGAACTACTAGACCAAAACATACACCCAACAATAATAGTAGAAGGATAT
>JAEOSG010000201.1 GCA_016840485.1 Candidatus Baldrarchaeota archaeon | reverse complement strand
AGAGACAGATTCCGTGTAGGGTTACTATTGTTTTCATTCTTAATAGTTTTGCTGCAATTAGTAGAAGTGTAACTAGGAGTTGTGTTATTAATGGGTTTTTTATCCATGTGTAGCCAAGTTGCAGGTGTAGCAGCTTCTTTCTGTTTTTAATTAGTTTAAAGATTAAAACTAGGAATGAAAGTGGGTTGTTGTAGTTCCATGCTTCAATTATTTTTAATTTTGTTTTATTTTTATATGCTCTGATCGCTTCTTTGTTGGCTAAAATTATTAGTGGGATGTGTTTTCCTACTTCGCTGTATAGTTTTTGTGAGTATATTGCTATACCTGTACGTAAAGGTGGTAATGGAGTTATAACTAATATCATTGTTAAACCTCTAGGGATACGCTTCAATTTGTTTCAATTTTATGTAGTCGAGATATATTGTAACTGGTGTCCCTGTGCTAATCCCTCGGAACTCAAATATATCTGGCGATGTTATGCTTAGAGTTAATGTGATTTCTATCCATTCTCCATTTTTTGCTTCAAGAAATTTTACGGTTTTGTTTAAAATTGTTACATCTTCAACATATGCGTGGATATTTAATTTTAGTACGGGATCGCTTTCACTTATGTTGTTTTCTCCTACGATCTTTATTCTGAAGGTTAGAGTATATTTTCCTGGTGGCAGTCCTATGTAGGGTCCGTACCAGAGGATTGATTCATTTCTCGGGTTTTTGAATGTTAGGGTGTATTTGTTTGTGGAGTTTTCTACTTTGCTTAGATGCCCTCCGTAGTGTTTTATGTTTTTGTAGTTGTATGTTTTTTCTATTGGTATGTAGAAAACTGGTGTTCCTGCGTGGTTCCTTTTTAGTAGTATGATGCCGTCTGCTGATGCATATATTTTGTATTTTCCTGAGTTGATGAGTGCTTGGAATATGTCGCTGTAGCGGAAGTTTTCATTTGGTATGAGCATGTAAAATTCTGGGTGATTTACATCGCCGATTGCGTAGTCGACTAAATATGTTAGGTTTGGTGGGATCCATGTGTAGGCGTGTACTCTATGGGCCACGTGGGGGAAAATGTTGTTTTGCGCTAAAACAGAAGCGTCTTCTGGGATATATGAGAGAATTTCTCTTAGGTATTTTGCGTGTTGGCTGGGTATGGGTAATCTATCTGCATATACTGCTCTTTCGAAAAGGATTAGAGTTGGTTTTGCAGTTAGTCCGACGATTATTGAAAATATTGATAGGAATACTGCTAAACTTATTATTTTTCTCTTGTTCAATTTTCTGTAAATCACTAGTATTTTTGGCAGTTCTACTTTTTTCTTCAATATTTTGATGCTTTTTGTTTGTATTATGTTTTTGTAGCCGTTGATGGCGGCGTAGAATATGAATGGTGCATATAGGGTTCCATATTGCCATCCTAGTTGATAATATGGTGGGTATCTTGATAGTAGGGCTGCGGCGATCCAAGGTAGGGCTGGTATTAGTTCTAGGGGTGCAAAGAACGGTAGGAATAGTAGGGGGAGGGTTATTGCTATTATCCAGCTGATTTTTGCTAGGATATCATGGGATAATGCTTTTGCTACTTTGTATGGGTTTAGTAGTCCTAGTAGTATTTCGTTTATGTTTGAACCAAGGTCAGGCCAGTTTTCTGTTTTTGAGAAGGGTGTTGTTCCGAAAATGTCGATAATTTTTATTGTTGCTTTAAAATAAATTATCGTTACAATCATGAAAATTACACTTTTCATTACGTGTCTTTTAATTTTAGGATCGATGTTCTTGATTTTTATTACGTTTTTTCTGTATTTGATGAGGGAGGCGTAGAATAGTGTTGATAGGACTAGGATTGCGGATGCGAAGTCCAATATTGTTAGCCCTAAGATTAATGTTAAGTAGAATTTGTTGAATTCTTCTTTTTCCAAGTAGTAGAATGCTGTGAAGAATATTATTGGGAAGAAGGATTCTAAATGAAAGTCAAATAAGTTTGCTGCGATTATAGGTGGATATATGAAATATATTGCTGAAAAAGCTAATGCAACTTCTTGATTTTTTGTAATTTCTTTTGCTAGTTTGTATAGTGGTATTGCTGCAAATCCTAGGAGAAGTGATTGAAATATTAGTAGGGTGTAGGCGTGAGGAAATATGTAGTATAATGCTAGGAGAAGGAACATTATAGGGGAGAAGTGTACTCCAAAGAAGCTTCCTTCTTCGGATATTCCTAGGTCTGGTGTTTCGTAGAAGAATTTGTTTGCGTGTATTGTTGTCCAGAAAGCTTGCATAAATATTCCAAGGTCGTATGCACGTGTCATAAACTCACTATGTCTGAGACATGTGAATACGGATAGTATTATGAAGTACATTGTGGCTAATTTTATGACTAGTTTGTAGTTTTTGTCTTCTTTCAACCATATTTCCTCCAGTGATTCATATTTAGTTTCTCTGATGGATTATTTGGGGAATTTCATCGGTTTACTGCTGTTTATTTGAAGGGAGATCGAGACATTAGTTGTAAGGTTAGTTTAATATTTTTAATTCGCTAACATTATTAGACTATCTGCATTGGAGCGATATGGTCATGAAGTTGTTTGGGAGTTTAAAGGGAAAGGTTCATGATAGGGTTATTGATTTGTTTGTTGTATTTGTCTTTTTAGTTTATTTTGTTGTTTTATCATTTGTGACGATTACTCGCCATTATAGGTTTCTTACTACAGCTAGCGATTTAGGTATTTTCAATCAAGCTTTTTGGACAACACTACATGGTGAAGGATTTTTCTACGAAACACCAGATTTTTGGTTTAATCCAGATGGATCCTTCTTTGGAGTTCATTTCGCTCCGATTCTTTTCTTGTTTTTGCCATTTTATGCTATTTATCCGGCTTCTGAAACATTGCTTGTAATTCAAGCCTTTTTCGTTGCTCTAGCTATAATACCCATTTACTTAATTTCTAAGGATAGAATAGGGAAACATTCGTTGTGTGCTGTGCTGCTATATATTTTGTATACTCCTATGTTCTTTGTTTCGTTATTCGATTTTCATCTAGAAGCTTTTGTACCAGTATTTTTATTGTTCATGGTGTATTTTTTTGATAAGAAAAAATATTCATTATATTTTGTTTTTGCGGTGCTTGCTCTTTCTACGATAGAATTTGTGCCATTAATTACTGCAACTTTTGGTATGTGCATCATATTGAGGGGTTTGTTTAATAATTTGAGGAGACGTATTTGTATTTGGAGGTTTTTGAAGAATAAAGAAGTTATTTACGGGTTTTTAACCATGTTGTTGTCTGTTTTGTGGCTTTTTTCTGCTCTTCAAGTTAAAAAGATTTTTAATCCTTATGCATCGCCTGTCCCGTCGCAGTTTGCCCACTTATTGAATCCTTCTGAATGGTCTACACTTTATATTTATTTGGAGAAGTATCTTGATGAAAAGTTGCTTTATGTGATCTTGCTTTTTGGTCCTTTAGTGTTTCTTTCTTTTCTTTCGCCTTTAGACCTTGCGCCTGTTTTGCCTTGGTTTTTGATGTGTTTCCTGTCGGATTATACTCCCTATTTTATTGTTAGGTATCAGTATTCTGCTTTTACCGCTGCTTTTATCTTCTATTCGCTAATTAAGAGCGTTGAGAAGCTTTCTGTGGTTGAGGGTAAGATTGATGGGTATAGGATTAAGAGGATAATGGTTCTTTTGATTGTGGTTTCTCTTCTTTTTACAACCTATGCTGTTGAAAAATATAATTTGAGAAAAAATTTGTTTGGTTCTTATTCGGATGAGCATATAGAGCTTCTTAATTATATTATATCGTTGATCCCTGAGAACGCTTCTGTTTTAGCTCAGAACGATATTTTTCCTCACTTGTCTAATAGAAAGGATGCATATATGTATCTTCCAAGCTGGTCTTTTGAACCAGACTTTATCATATTTGATATTAACTTGATGTTTTATAAGAGTCCTCCCCCATATCCTCCCTATTGCGAGTTTATACCCAAATATTTGAGAAATCACGCAAATTATGGTGTTTATGCATCTGCTGACGGAATACTGCTATATAAGAAAGATTACATGGATGATCCTGTTTTTTACGTCCCTTACATCAAAGTTCTTAATTACAAGGATTTAAAATTAGGTGTAGGGAGAAGAGTCTATGACCCTACATCCTATTCGGGTACCGTTCTATTTCATAGCAAGAATGATCCGCCAGGTGTTTTCTGGTTTGGTCCTTATGAAATTTTCCCACCAGGGAACTATACTGTGGTCTTTCGTTTGAAGGTTTCAGAAATTGTTAATGGTACTGTTATAATTTTAGATGTGACATCCGATCTCGGTTCAGAAATATTGGCTAAGAGAATCGTAAATGG
>JAEOSG010000200.1 GCA_016840485.1 Candidatus Baldrarchaeota archaeon | reverse complement strand
TGCTACGGTATTGGTGACTCAAAAATACTGATGATGTTTTAACAGTTTTGTGTTTTCCTATGTTTTCATAAGAATTTGTTATCGAATAGTTACTTCATTTTTATGGAGAAATATTTATATAGGTTTATGATTCTATACTTCATAGAAGTGAAGGAAGGCAAAAAATGTATAAAACATACAATATTCAATCGAACATAGACAACAATAGCAAAAACAGTATAAAAAATGATATAATTGGAAGCAAAACAATTATACATGAGTTTACATCAACGTATATCAAAAAGATTAGGATATCATAAAATTAGGGTGATTTCATGCATACAACGGAAAAGTGTGATCCCAAAGTCAGAATTCAAAGCAATAAGGTTAGAGATAAAGTGGAGATAACTAAGAGAGGCTTAATATTATCATCTTTTTTAAATGTCCTTTACACATTAATTAACTCCTATTTAGGACTAAACTTCGGAATGGGTTTAGGATTTTCACTTGTTACAATTTTACTTGCCTATACTCTCTTCCACGTAGTTATGGATGGTACATCGAAACAAGAAATCACAACAATAGTTATAGCTTCTAGTGGTTTTACAGCATGGTGGATAATCGCAACATCAATATATATTAGAATAATAGAGCCAGAAAGCAATCTACCCACATGGCTAGCACCATCATTAAAAGTGCTAGTAAAGGGAAACATGTTTTCACCAGAATGGATAGTACCAATATTTGTGAATATTTTCCTTATAATTATTCCAAGTTTACTGGGACTAATAGTGGGGCTTGCTGTTGCAGATATTGTCCTCAAAAATAAGAGAATGGTTTTTCCATTTCAGCAAATCACTGGCATGACGATAAAAACCTGTGTAGACAAAGGAAAAAATGTAAAGTTTCTGTTTATGTGGATGTGCGCAGGAGTTTTTCTAACATTACTTCAATACTTATTAGCCATTTTAGGCTTAGAAACCATAAGCATTGACTGGACTCCGAATCTGCCTGAAGGATACGCTTTCGGATTCATGGCGAATTTAGCTATTATAGGCGTTTCCTATATCATACATCCATCCCTTTCATTAACCCTGCTCATTGCTGGTTTAATAACCTATTTTATTTTAGCTCCGATTGCCGTTAAAATAGGCCTGTTCACACCTGCCAAGACAGGCATGGAATTTTACATGAACATGCTTTTCCAATTCTCGCTTAGCCCAGCCTTAGGAATATTTCTCCTAAGCGGAATAGTTGTCCTATTAATTAAAAAGGTGAGAGCTAAGGGAAAAGGCGATAAAAAAAGTGATGAAATTCCCTCACTAAGCATTACAGACTATATAAAAGCTTTCATTAATAAATCAAAAGAGGATAAGCGCCTAGGAATTGCCTACGTATCTTTAACACTTATGTTAATAGTGTTTATCATGTTTATGGGAGTTTTTAACCCGATACCAAATGTAACAGCAATAGTTTTATCTCTTTTCCTAATTGTTCCAATAGGGATAATAGACTCGTTCATTATCGTAAAAATGGCTGGAGAGGCTGGAATCAGTATGGGAGGTCAAAGAATAGTTTTCTACCAAGTCCCCATAGCAGCTCTTGGCGGAAAGGGTTATACACCATACATAGCATACCCAGCTATCTCTCCTTGGGATACCTCTGCAATACTCGGCTACTTCAAAATAGGCGAAATAACAGAAACAAGCAGAAAATCTATCTTAAAAGCTTATTTCTTTAGCTATATCCCGGGAATTATTACAAGTATTCTATTTATTCTAGTAGCTTGGTACTATGTAGGTTTTCCAAGCGAAATGTTCCCAGCTGTAGGCTTAATACAATCTTATGCGGTGCTCAAAATTTTTGCTGAAAGAACTGTTCAAGGAGTCTTAGACCCTAGAACATTCATTATAGGAGGAATAGTAGGCGGAGTGCTTGGCGCTCTTACTCCAATATCGCCGATGGGAATAGCTCTCGCTTTACTCCTTCCACCCTCATACATATTACCCTTCGGTTTAGGGGGTATCATTAGAATATACACCGATAAAAAATACGGCAAAAAATGGTTTGAAGAAAGAGGACAACTAATGGCGACAGGCTTCATAGCAGGAGCAATTGTAACTCAAATAATAATGGCAATATTAATAGCAATAATATAGTCATCAGCTCCTGAACTAATTTAAAGTAGATGCACGTAGAATATTTTCATTAATTTTCAAAAGTAAAAAATATTTTTGAGAATTATTTTCCTCGTGGTATTTTGAAGTATTCGTAGAATCCTCCTCTGCTTCCCGGTTTTTGTTTGGGATGCCCGATGAAACCAGCAGTTACAAGCTTCTTCAGGAGTAATGGTGGCTTATATGCTGGGTTTCCAGTTTCATTGTATATGTAATCCAATATATGGTATGTTGTATCTAAACCTATGAAATCCATGAGTTCGAAGGGCCCCATAGGCCAGTTAAAACCGAGCTTAACCATGTCATCAATTTCCTTAACACCTGCAACTCCTTCCTCAAGAAGGCGAACAGCTTCAGCCAAATAATATGCAAGGAATCTCGTCGTAAAGAACCCAGGTCCATCCTTTGCCTTAATAGGGATCTTTCCTAATTTCTTTGAAAGCTCTACAATCAAGTTGTAGGTTTCCTCCGAAGTTAAAACTCCTGGAATAACTTCGATTAGTTTCATTACTGGTGCTGGATTAAACCAGTGCATTCCTATGAATTTATCTGGGCGTTTTGTAGCTGAAGCCAATTCTGTGATCATTAGTGAGGATGTGTTAGAGGCAAATATGGTGTGTTCAGGGCAAATCTCATCGATTTCTTTGAAGATTTTCTTTTTAAGATCCATGATTTCTGGAACTGCCTCTATAACTATATCAGCATCTTTTACAGCTTCTTTAAGATCAGTTGTCCCTTTAATTCTTGATAGTGCGGCTTCTGCTTCTTCTTTACTGATTTTACCTTTTTCAACAGCTCTATTCAAACTCTTCTTTATTCTCTCATAGGCTCGTTTAACAAGTTCCTCTGAAATATCTCTAAACGTAACTTCGTAGCCTGCTCTTGCACATACCTCAGCTATGCCAGTGCCCATTATACCTGCTCCAAGAATAGCTATCTTCTTAACATCTTCAAGCTTCATACTATCTCCTCCCATAATTTACAAATCTAACATAAGTTCACTCATAAATATAAATTTGATACACTCATCTTTTGCTACCTAAAGTTTCAAAGTTATCGATAAAATCCAGTTAATTAAAGCCCTAAATAGATAAAAAGGGGTTAATAGAATTAAACCCTATTTTTCTCTGGAATATTCATATAAGAATGTTATCACCGATTTTTCGAAGTCCTTTATGCCTTGCACTACAAAGTATTCGTCTGGAGAATGCGCGCGTCCTCCGTGGCCTAAGCCGCCGTCAACAAATGGTAGGTTTAATGGATCTCTATTGAATAGGTAAAAGGGTGCTGAGCCACCAAGCCAAGGCCAAATCTCAGGTTCATAACCGTGTTTACGATAAGTTCTAATTAAAGCTTGCACAACTTCTTCTTCAATTGAAGTGTAAGCCCAAGGGTAGCAGTCATGCACCTTAACCTCAATGTCCTCAAAGCCATGCTTCCTTAGGTGGTCCTTAAATTTACGAATAATATCTTCAGTATCCATATTGGGAACAAGTCTAATGTCAATTTTGGCTAGAATTTCATGCGGCAAAACAGTTTTTGTGCCGGGACCAGTGTAACCAGCAATTATACCATCAATGTTCAACGTAGGGGAGAAAAGGTATCTTTTTATTAGTTCTTCGCCATGTAAATCATCTATAAACCTCTTAACCTTTATCTGCTCCTTTATAGTTTCTTCATCAAATGTTTTTACTATTTTCTTTATCATTTCAATTTCGCTGGAAGTTGGCTCCCTAACATCGTCGTAGAAGCCTTCAATAAGTATTCTGCCATCAGGAGATTTCATGCTGGTTAACGCCCAGAGAAGTCTCCAAACAGGGCTATCAACCCAAGCAGCATTACTACTATGAATACCGAATTCTGTTGGGCCTCCCCAATCTCCACCTCTACAAATAAGATCCATGTAAATTATTCCCTTAACGCCGAGAAACATTTCAACTTTCCCTTTTCTATCTTGGGCAGGTATTGGAAAGTACATTGCATCTGCTTGCTTCAACTTGTCAACATATTTGTTAACAAACTGCGGCAAATGTTTCGAACCAAGTTCTTCCTCGCCTTCAATAGCAAAAATTAAATTCACAGGCAATTCCCCTTCAACTTCCAAAATAGTCTCTAACGCATTGAAGAAAGCTCTAAGCGGACCCTTAGTATTTATTGCTCCTCTTGCCACTAAACATTCTCCAAAG
>JAEOSG010000199.1 GCA_016840485.1 Candidatus Baldrarchaeota archaeon | reverse complement strand
ATTCAATAAATTTTAGCAAAGAGTACGGATTAGTGTTCATTGATGACAAACAAAAGTAGGTATACATGCTTAACAGAGTTATCTGTAACTATTATCACAATGTTCTTATTGTTTACGTCATTATTTACATCGCTGGCGGCTGAACTTCAGTTTTCTAAAGTAATATTATCTTCTGGTAAGATTGTTATCCCAAAGATAACGATTGAGGGATATTCAGAAAGCAATTATGATCGAGTTCTCGGTCCAATTGCAACATTGCATCCATCAGAGACGTGGGATTTTGACTCTTCAGAATCTCAAAGCTTTATTGGGGCACCTGCGAAAGTTACAGCTGTTGGTTTTTACCTTAGAAGAAGGGGATTCCCGTCCGGATTTTTGTATGCAGTTTTATACTCTCATACTGGTATCTTGGGGTTAAACAGTACACCTAATGTTGAACTAGCAAGGAGCGATCCTATAGACATATCAACTATACCAACAAGCTTTTCACTTGTTACTTTTAATTTTTCAGAAGATCAACAAGTGATTTTGAAGGCAAATGTGCCCTACTGCATAGTTTTGGAAGGCCCAAGAAGCGGTTTTGTGGATAATGCGAATTGTGTTCAGATCGGCGGTGACGGAAGTTCTCCTTCTCATGGAGGCAATTGGGCCAGATATCGATATGGTCAATGGTGGGTAATGAACGGATATGATATGATATTCTATATTTTTGGGTATTCGCTTTCTCTATGTTCGATTCAAGGAAGAGTGATGTATTCTAGTAACAATACTCCTTTCAGCGGCGTAACAGTCGAAATAGTCGGGCATTCTGTCCATACGATTACAGCTCAAGACGGTACTTATCATTTTAATCGATTACCCAGCCGAGCTTACACTCTTGAATTTAAAGCAGTTGGATATCGAACAGTCAGACAAACAGTTAATGCTACTGCAGGCGGCAGTTTTCATTTAAATGACGTGCTTCTTGCTGAAGCTCCACGTTTTCTTGTTTATGGATATGTAAAGTATGTTAATGGCAGTGTCGCTAGCGAAGTCACTCTTTACCTTGAAGGTGACATTACTTACGAGGCGGTTACGAACATAGACGGTTTATATGAATTTCCAAATGTTGTAGAAGGAAATTATCTACTACAGGTTAGCTTTTCAGGTTATAGGCAGTTAGGAACGCATATTGTAAATGTGTATTCTAATGTAGTAAAGAATGTGACGCTTGCTCCGGTTGAGGCTGATAAGGGAATACCCATTCCTCCTGATGGATTTTGTTATCACGCCGCTTTCTGCTCTTGGGAGGATACCGCAGCACCGCTTCCCGAACAGGCTAGAAGAGACATAGAGAGGTTTGCATCAATAGTAGGAAAATCATTGTACGCTGCGGAAAATGCGGGCACTGTCTGTGTAAATGAGGACTTCTGGCCTATGAGAGAACCCAACTCATGGAAGCCCCTTATAGAAGAAGGCCTCTTCGAGGTCTTTATATTTAGTTTATTCCCGTATCTTAGAGATTATCCGTCAGATTCGAATACTGAGAATGGACCGACGGCGACCGAATGGAAAATAGCGAATGGAACCTATGACGATTGGATACGCACCATTGCACAGCAAACTAAAGAGTTTGGTTATCCAGTTATGCTTAAAATAGGTCCAGAAATGAATGGGAATCAGGGGCCTTCACAGCCGGGTGGAAGCTGGATAGCGGATTTTGGAGCTAATCCATCCGCTTATAAAGCGGCATACCGCCACATTGTTGATATCTTTAGGCAAGAGGGCGTTGACAACGTAGTTTGGTGTATAAGCTACAATTTCGAGTCGGTTGGAGCCTATGACTTCGAAGATTATTATTCTGGCGACGAATACGTTGACTGGATAGGAGTTGACGTCTATCAAATTAGCGAAGGCGACGATCCAGCCGCTCAATTAAATGAATTTTATGAGTGGGCCGTTACGAAGGGTAAACCTCTCGCAATTACCGAGTGGGGAACAAACTGGTACTATAAGAATATACCTGATGCCGACCGAGCAAGGTACATAAACGCCTTCTTTGATGAAATCGAATCGAAGCCCGAATACAAGATGATACGGTACCACTGGAATAGCTGGTGGCGTTTCCAAGATGATGATCCGTCAGATTATGGATATTTACCGCTTACCGCTGCTGCTTATAGGAATAGGATAGCAAACAGCAGATACTTGGAATATGCATATCAGCCAAGTACTTAAACTTTCATAAGAATTTGAATCAATGTTAGTCGATCATCCTGAGCGAAATACTATACCCGCATCTCCATTGTCATATATTCGATTACCTTCCAATAGAGCGGCATGGTAAAGAGTCAAATTTGAGATATCCATCGTTACTGCCCCACCATATCTTAAAATTAGCACGAGCTTACCATCTACAATATTTCGGTGGCCGAGAAACAAATACACATTGTGAGGTAATACGGTGATCTGTGGATATCTTAGATAATAAGCGTACCCTAAAGTTCCGTCTAACAATGGCTTTCGATACAAGTCAGAATATGCTGGGATACCCATGTTCGCTTCATTTTTTAGCCATTCTGCTGCTGCAACTTCTTGGCAGTTGAAACGCGGAAAGTCCATTTTTCCATTTAGTGAAATTGAAGATGGGCGATCGTGGGCTATCTCGTAGATGAAGCCTGAACTGAAAAGCAAGAATACCATGAGAAATAGGGATAAAACCTTCAGAAAGTTCGCTTTTTCTGTATGGAATGATTTTGATTTTTTCTGTAGTCTGTTCCATAGGAAACTGCCGCCGACTACGCTGAAGGGAGCCAAGAAAAGTAAGCTTATGTGATAAAGTCTTGTTGTTCCGATTGCATTAGAAAAGTATGGAATTAGCATACCGCTTAATAGAAAGGCAAAGTTTGACAAAGAAAAAATAGCATATTCCTTTTTCTTATCAAATTTTCCTTCGGCACATTTCAGAAGTAAAGCAAGTATACCCAGCAAAATGAGAAAGTTAACTATCATATATAAAGCCTTTGTAACTTCGTATAAGAAGGATGATGCTTTGCTAGTCACTATGTTGAGGGCCGTAGATTTCGGATCACCCAACTCCATTATATTCGATAGTATATTGTTGCCTATCGTAAGTATCCACTGAAATATAGAAGAACCCGAAATATAGGAGTACCATGCAAAAGCGGTTACACAGTAGAACAAGATAAATTCATTTGAAATCAGAATACCTTTCACATTTAAACTCCGCTTTTCCAAGAAAAGAATTATCCATCCTAATAGCAGTGATAACATAAACAAATAAGAAAGGCCGTAGTGGGAGGTAATCATGGAGAAGGCAAACAGCACACTTAAAAGCGTCTTACTTGCCGTATTAAGATTTTTCTCAATTAATAGAAGCATTAATAAGACTTGGAATAGCTCTGCAATTTGCTGCCTTGCCAACGCAGGCATTTCGTTATAAAAAGTGAACACGGACATAAAAAGGAAACATGATAGAAAAGCAGATTTTTTGCTTATGTATTTCCGCCAGACCTCATATAATCCTACAGGCACAAGTGAGAAGAGGATGGGATAAAAAATTTTGAAGATCCATATCAGGCTCAAGTTACAGACTTTTGAGTAAATGGGCGCAAGCATCACGACGCTTAGCATACTATTAATATTAGATGGAATAGAACTCAACCAGTACGAGTTCTCAATCACTAAGCTAGCGTAAAAATATTCGCTTTGTATATCCCATCCTGTTACATGGCTGGAAATCAAAGAGTTATGAAATAGAAGGGAAATTGCTATGGAAAAAATAACCGACGCGTAAAGTTTCTCTGGAAAAACATTAAACGTCGCGAGTATGGGAAACAAGGAAATCATGAAAAGTAGAATTAGTAGAATTGTGTTTTCGCCTATTGTATTCATAAAAAAGGTTCCTAAAATACTCAAAATAGGAGGAAGCAATACCAGACAAATTGCTGGCAACGTTAGTTCCTTAAAATTGAATGCACCATTACTTGAGAATGCCCTATCTGTGATGTAAGCGATAGCGCAAAGGATCATAACTGCAATGCTAATGACGACGACAAGAGAATTGAGAGAAAGAGGTTTAAAGAAACCGAAAATCGGGGATATAAGGTTTAGGAAGAAACCCAGCAACATTAAAAGGGTTAAACTTAACCCTACAGCAAATATTGATGTTAAAGTTCTACTCAAATTGTGTAACTTGAGAACCCTTAGCAAAACGAATCCAGGTAAAAATGAAAGATAAAGAAAACCGATAAACTGCCTAAAAATCGGAATGTCAAAAATGATGGAACATAACAATAAGAGCTGAGCAATTATTACAAGTACTAGAAAATCTGTAAACTTCCAATCGTTCAATTTAAAAG
>JAEOSG010000198.1 GCA_016840485.1 Candidatus Baldrarchaeota archaeon | reverse complement strand
CTCTAGACCACCCAACCCAGCAAAAAACACACCTAAGACAACAACCAACCGCATAGCCCGTAGCAATTCCACCATAAACACCAGTAGCATAAAAAGCAGTATACTTACGCTCACATCTACCATTCCTAATCCTTGTAACAATCTCCTCAGTTTTCCTTGCAAGCTTAACTGGATCAAACGGCTTAAAACCAGGAGTAACATACCTAGGATACTCTGAACCAAACTGCAACACCTGTTCACCAAAATATACAAACCCGTAAATACTTTTAACATTATTCCATTAAAGGAACTGAGTATCTCTTCCCTTCATTGTATGTTTCACTAAAATCGTGGTAACTCTCCAATTAAATACATAAATTAAGTCAAAATACAATTTTGAAGCCACATGAAGCATGTTACAATAGGTTTAAAGAAAAATCCAAGTAGCCTACCATATTTTATGCTCCTAGTTCTTAAATTACTTGATTATCTGATGACGCCCTATTTCCAACTTTACCATTTTATTGGCTATTTTTAAGAGTTCATCATCCATGGTAACCGAGAAAATGACAGTCCTTCCCTTTTCAACATTATTCTTCAACGCCTCTATAACTATTCTAGCTGTTTCTCTATCTAAATTTACCGTAGGTTCATCTGCTATCAATATTGGTGAATCCTTTATCAACGCCCTAGCTAAGTCCACTCTCTTCTTTTGACCAGTACTCAAATCTCTAGTCTTACGTTTGTATAATCCCTCCAAACCTAACATATCTAAAAGTTCAATTACCTTCTTTTTGACATTAACTATCTCAAACCATTTATACCTAGGGAAAAACGGCAAAAGAACATTCTCAACAACAGACAAATTAGGTATCAACTTAGGCTCCTGAAACGAATAACCTATCTTCAACCACCTCAACTCAGCAAGATCCTTTTCCACCATAGACGAAACAGCTTCTCCGTCCAGAAAAACATCCCCTCTAGTCGGTTTATCTATTAAACCCAAAACCCTTAACAACGTAGTTTTCCCAGAACCGCTTGGACCCACCACAGCCAAACAACTACCTACATCAATCTTCAAACTAAAATCCCTTATTACCATAAGATCGTTATAAAGCTTCCAAACACCCCTACACTCAATAGACAATACGTTTAACCCTCCTTCAAAGCATCAGCAGGAGTTAAACGCAAAATATAAACAGACATCAACAAAGCCCCAACAACAGATATCAAAACCCCAACAAACGGAGCCAAAACCAAAAACCTCACATCAGGCAGCCTTCTAACCAAAACCTCAAACACCGCTTCCAATTCGTATTGAATAGTTGGGTGAGTCCTAGGCAGATCTGGCATCAAAAACAAACGCAAATAATAACCAACAACCAGCGAAACAACCACAGAAAGACCACCACTAATTAACCCTATAAATACCGACATAGACACAACCATCAGCAAAATATCCCTATCCCTCCAACCTAAAGCCTTCAACAAACCAATCTCTTCCTTTTTCCTCCTAACCTCCACCACACGAGCCAACAACGCAACAGACACAGTCACTACAAACGTAGAAATAGCCATAAAATTATAAGTTGAAGTAAACGTTTTTAAAATCTCAACTATCATCCTACTCTGCACAGCCTGAAAATACACCCCAGCTTCCGGATAAATATCTCTAATAGCTTTTGCCACAGGTATAACATCATCTACGGACTCACATAAAACAAAAACACGAGTATAAAAATCAAGAAACACCGGATGATCGGTAAGAGGCTTAAACTCCTTAATAATCAACTCCCTCATATATGATAAATCCGCTATACTCTGTACTTTAAATGGGTCAGCCACAACTACACCAACCACAGAAAACTCATACGTAACATTACCTATTATAAAATATACCTTTTCAGGTACTTTTCCTTCACCAAAAGGAAGACCACCCATCAACTCCGGGGGTATCATCTCAGCATAAGATATAACAACAGTACCATTCTCCCCAGGCTCAAGAAAACGCCCCTCAATAATATTATTAAAATATGCAAGAACACCTTGAACCTTTTCCACTTCCAAGCAAAAAACACTCGTCCTTATTATCTCAGGTGGCTTGTATCCCTCAGGTGGCTCTAAACCAAGATCACGAAGATATTCACCATATTTTGTTAAATTAAAGCATAAGTTAAATTGTTGAACCCTAACAACCTTTTTAACCCCGTCAATTTGACTAATTCTATTGACATCGTCCTCGGTGAAAAAAAGACCCTTTTTATACCATCTTAGTGTAAGATTCTCAAACGCTCTTAACTCGTTCATTGTTACAGGGTAGCTTGGCAGATATATTTCAGTCTTGTGTGATGCTTTTGGTTCCACCTCGATTAAATTTATCGAAAATTCCGAATACCGTTTCATTATTTGGTTCAAGGAAAGAGTTAATGGAACTATTATGGAAAAAAATGTTAAAGTCAATGTAATTAGCCCAACTTGCAGTAACGTCCATGTTTTATCCTTAATTAATTTGGATAATGCTATTCTAAGCACTGACAAGAATCTAACCTCCTGCATTTTAAGTCAAGGCGTTTGTATTAGCCACCACTTTAATTATAGTAAAACACTATTCTCCCTTCGATTGTAATTTCATAACCGTACTCGTTGTGAAACTCTATCCACAATTTTTCTCCTTGATAATTACAAACATAACTTAAGAACTCTCCTTCTTCCAATATGTCCCATGCAACGGGCTCATCTGGATCATCAATGTAAATTTTAACTAAAACCGCCTTACCACTGGGGATTATGTCATCGACCCATACATATATCGCATATGGCACATTATAAGTTTTCCATGGTGGTCGTGGTTTCCCAAGCCAGTACCATAGCCAGCTCTGTCTTGGCATGGGTTCCCAATCATATTTTGGTATATCAAACCAGTAGTATTCTTCCTCTGTAATGACTGTCGGATTAATTGATGATTGTAGACTGTAAGTTGCTGGTAGGGTTAGTGATATCATTAGTACCAGTAGTGTTACAAGAATTGGTATTTGAACTCTTTTTATTTTGGTCTCCCTCCAACCTACTATTTCAAGAGTTCTATCGCTTTTTCTATATATATATATGTTTCGAAATTTTATTACCAATTTCTATATTCTAGTAGGAGATTTGCTGTTGGTAAGCGGTATAAGAATTTACCATGTAATTGAAAGATTCTACTTCTTTTTAATTAATTTTAGGTTTTATTTTACATCATCTTAGCGTATATTTTCTACGTTAATTAATTTAGCAGGTGTTCTCTGTTTTAGGTGTCATACATCACCCCATTATCCAAAAAGTAGATTTTAGATTGTAGTGGTGTGTTGGTTTTATGTAGCTATCGGAAGATTATCTTTGTTATATTTTTATTTCTTTGTAGGTGTCTTGTGTTGTGGTGAATTTGTTTTTGCCTATATGTAAAAGTGTTTTATGCTTTTTAACATCATAAAGATCTTTGAAATGTTCTTCTGAGACGTATGCGGCGAGAACTTGGCCTATGAAGAAATCATGGTCGCCGACTTTAAGCCGGTTGGCAACTTTACATTCCAAGTGAGCAACACATTCCTTTATTATTGGTGCCTTAACGATTTCAGCTTTTTCAACCGTTAATCCTGCTTCTTTAAACTTGTCTATTTGTCTTCCAGATTTTCTACCGCAAATCGTAACTTCTTTTGCAAGATCAAAAGTAGGTACATTAACTACGAATTCACCAGTTTCTAGGAGAAGTTTGTGTGAATATCTTCCAGGCTTTACACTTATTCCCAAGTAAGGTGGATTCACGCTTATCGGAGTTATCCATGCAACAGCAAGAACATTAGGCTTCCCATCTCTACTCACCGTCGTAACAAGCACCGTGTTACGAGGATGAAGAAGATATGGAAACAAGGTAAGGGAAATTTCTTTTTTACTCAACTTTAAAGGCCTCCTGTTTGCAAACTGCCAGATGAGTAACTCGTATAAACAGTATTTAGGTTTTATGTAGTTTGTTTGGAACTTAAGTTTGTTTGAACATCGTGTTATGTAGGAGATTTTAGTACACTTTAAATATGTTGATTTAGAACTGTATTATAATGAAATTGAGGCTCCATTCACTGGTGGTTAAATGTGTCCTCAATATTTGTTAAAAAATCACTTTTTCATCCAAGAACTTTCTATTTCGAAACAACTTGGGATATTGCAATACTTCGATTTGTAGAAAAACTGCAAAATACATTAAGTGGTAACATAATCTTGGTCGTTGCTATGCCCTCGGAAGACTACTTCGTTTATGGGTCAAATGTTTTGGTGGTTGTTAAAGATGCACCCATTGAGGTTAGAAGTAAAATTTTAGCTATTGTTAGGGAAGTTGAAAAAAGTTTTGGCGATAAAATAGGTATTTCTCCGTTTATAACCACGCCCAA
>JAEOSG010000197.1 GCA_016840485.1 Candidatus Baldrarchaeota archaeon | reverse complement strand
ACTATATAATAACAGTATCATATGCACAGAAAAATCGAATTTTCCAGACAAAATATATGAGAAACTCCTAAGCGAAGGGCCCTTTCCAACATTATTTTTCGGTTAACCACGATTAAACGAAAAACAAGTCAAAATATGTGATAAAAATTAAAAATTGTATTTGCTGTTCTCCTTTACATCAGATGAGCTTTTGTCTAGCAATTTGTATATCCTAGACACGGTCTCAAATGCCATTTGAATTGCTTTTTCTCTATTCTGAGAGAAAAGCTGAACAGTGCATATCGGACTGCCTTTATCTACTACAATACCAGGATAAGGTATATCAAATATATGCTTGGTTCCTCTCAAATCTGGAATTACGCTTTTCTTCTTAGCGAAAACTATCATCTTTACAGCGTATCCTTTTGGTTGCGGAATCTTCTTTGGTAGTTTTCCATAACATGCTTTAATATGTTCTTTAACCAAATTTAAGCCTGTAACGTATTTTATGCATTCTAGAGTTGCTTGGAAACGAGGATTTATTTCCATTAAATACGGTTCGTTGTTTGGGCCTATGACGAAGTCAAATCCGTTTGATCCTATTAGCTTGAGTCTTTCCGCAAGTGCTATTGAAACATGTTTTATACGACTGATTATTTCATTGTCTGCTTTTAGGGGCACTATATTACCACAGTAGCTGAAAGGCGCTGAGACACCAAGTCTTTTTATGCCAATTAGCTGCTCATTAACTGTTATTACCTTGCAATTATTACCATTGCAGAGAATAGAAGAACTTGCATTAATTCCCTTGATGTATTCTTGTACCCATACCTCTCCCCATTTGCCTGCAACTTCGTCAAAATTCATTTTTACCTCTTTTGGATTTCTGCCAAATCTTATACGGAAGCCTCCGCTACCCATAACAGGTTTAAGTACCACTGGAAAGCCTATATTTTCAGCTATTTTGACTGCTTCAGTTGAGGAATGTGCTTTTTCGGTCTTCGGAAAACTTATACCTTCTTTTTTGGCAATAGCGAAGAGCTTTTCTGGGTTTCTTATAACCCTCAATTTTTCTGGAGAATTTCCAAGAATTGGAGCGATACGTTGTAATCTGGCCCATAAGTCTGGTCTGTCGTCTAGTCCGCTTCCAATAAGTATAAAATCAATGTTTTTTAATTGGCTAGCCGGATTTTCTGCTAACTCTACAAGTAGTTCTGAGCATGGCTTGTCAAAATTGGAACCTAGCTGTTCTCCCCTTTTTTGTTGGAGTACTGCGAAGAGGGAATCAGTACAACCTTTAATGTCAACATCGCCCCAGTAGTCTACTGCAATTACTCGAAATCCGAGGCGTTTGCATAAGCAAGCGACTGGACGAATATTAAAGCCAACAACTAAGACAGTCCCTTTCATAGTTGACATTTAATACTGCCCCCAAAAGGCTTAATGCCATTGAAATACTCATAGAAATCTTTCTCCGCTATTCGAATCTGTGATGGATACATTTCTCTTAATTTCTCTAGAAAAACAAATTGACTATGCGAAGTAATCGCTAGAGTTAAAATTTTTATCACTTTGCGTTCAGTATCTCCGTTTAAATCTTTTGGAATTTCCAAAGTTAGGCATAGATCATGATTCCTAAATTCCGAAGTTCTAATGTGCGGGGAGATTGAACCCAGTAGTATACCATCTTCCAAATCTACTAGGGGAGGGACTCCGAAAAATTCTTTTCTCCGGGGATGTGTAAGCTTAGAATACGCCTTTTTTCCATAACTATGAAGTTCTATGTAAATCTCTGGTTTGTAATTGCGTATTAATGATAAAAGGCGTTTACCAGCATCTGTTTGATAGTATGTTGCACATAAAGTACTAATGTACTTTTCTTTTTTGGTTAAATTGCATAAAATGAGTCTCCCCCTCAGCTTTACTCTATGAACTCTGTTAAGTATCTCTCTTAGAATGTGTTCTGTAACTATTCCTTCATTACCATGAAGACCTCCAACTATAAGCTTGACAGGTTTACCAAAACCTATATCCCTAAACATCAAACATTTCGGCCTGCGAGTTAATACGGAAATAGGGGATAGGAAATGTTAAGAGAACTACTCGATTAGTCTTCCTACCTTTGCGAGCATTTCCGCCACGTCAGCCATGTCAAGTTCTTCTAAGCATTTCCGTGTCTGCCAGCTGGTCTTCTTGTCCCATCCAAGAAGCTCGTAGAATCTGTCAAGCATTTTATCAAATTTTTCCTTGTCGAGTTTTTCCCCTTTGTAGGGTCCTGATGGAACGGGTTCCTCTAGGAATCTTCTATGGGGCAAGTCATCTTTACGGGTGAATCCGGCATGTATCGTGTTGAAGGCCTTTTCTAAGTTGTATGAACGTAGCCCTAGGAGCATCAGCTCATCCTCAGACAGTTCTATTCCAAACGCGTAACTGGCTAATTCGGCGAAGTCTGATGGCATAAGTGCATGTGGAATTCCATCTTCTGTCCCTTCTCCATAAGAGCACATTCCTAAAATATCCTCTACTTCCTTGGCCCGCAGCTGCCAGAAAACGATGTCCGGAACGTCCTCGTATGAGAGATGATCGTATTTGACTCCTGGACCGTAAGCTAGGTATGTGTGTACAGATCCTCGCATGTGTCTTCCACCTATTGGAGAAGTGCAGCATCCTAGAGCCCATCCCTTGGGTATTCTATAAGGATCAGCTGAATCCTGTCCTTTTTGATGAATGGCAAATCTATCTGACCCCTTGCCTAACTTTTTGGAAGCTTTTACTACGCCATCGGCTAAGAAATCACCGAATCCTTCTCGATATGCTAGTTTTCTCTGCAGCTCTAACATTGCTTCAGCATTTCCCCACGTCAATTCTAAACCATCAGTGTCCTCTTTAGAAATCAATCCCTTTTCGTAACATTCAAATGCCCAGCTTAGGACCACGGACGAATTGTCTCCGTCCAATCCCAATCGGTTACATTCTACATGATACTTGAAAGCTGCAGCTGGATCGTCCACATCCATTCGCGCAGGCCAGTAAAAGGAATTTACCCAGAATCCGTTTCCCTTAGTTCCTTTATATTTGCCCTCTTCTATTTCAGAGAAAGGCGTACATCCTACTGGACAATTGAAGCAAGCATAAACCTTTTTTCTATACTTCAACGCGCCACAAATTTTTGCTCTTCGTTCGCGTGGCCAATAGTCTTCTTGCGAGTTTTTAGCGGTAAACAGCGTATTCCAAACGGGGTCGTGAACCTTTGCGTCGGTAAATAAGCATCCTGCTAACGTCTTTTCACGGAAAGGCTTTGCAAATCGGTTACTTAATATTTTTTTGAATGCTTTTTGGACTGCTTCCATGAATTTTTCAGGTTCTGCAACCTTAATTGCCCCGTGTCCGCGTACAGCTATTGCCTTGAGTTTTTTATCACCCATTATGCATCCTAGTCCGCATCCACCAGCAGACCGCCCTGATTCTGCGATTATCCCTGCAGCTTTAACTCTATTTTCGCCGGCGGGCCCGATGCATACCACTTTTATACGTTCATCACCAAGTTCCTTTTGCAGAATTTCTTCAGTTTCGTCTGTAGTTTTTCCCCACAAGAAATCAGCATCTCTTATCTCTGCTTTTCCGTCTTCTATCCATAAGTAAACCGGTTTTTCTGCTTTTCCGATTATTACTATGTGGTCAAATCCGGCATATTTTAATTCTGCTCCCCAGTGGCCGCCAAAATTAGACGACCCTTTGCCGTTGTTAAATGCATTTTTAGAGTCAACTGATACTCTGCAAGCTCCTGGTGCTAGTGTACCAACCAAAGCTCCTGCCCCGAAAATAAGTATGTTCTCAGGATCCGACCACTTAGTTTCTGGCTTCATTTCGTTGAGCAGAATCCAAGTGTTAATTGCTCTGCCACCGATCCATCTTCTTGCATATTTTTCAGTGTCTTCTGTCCATATTTTGTTTTTACTCAAATCTACTCTAAGTATTTTACCTGCTAGTCCACCTCTAATTTTATATTCACTTTTCAAACTTTATACCTCCATAAAAGCAGAACTTAGCACATAGCGGCTCTTCTTCTCCTTCGCAGAAGTCGCAAGTTGAATCTATGATCCATGTAATTTTGCCTGTTCTATTGTTCCTTTGAACCTTTATACTTGATAATTTCGGCGAAAATACTTTTGCATGATGATAGGAACACGCTAGTTCACAAGTCCTACATCCGTAGCATGCTTCCATATCTATGATTATTTTCATGTTACATCCCAGTTTATTGCGACGGAAGGCTATAAAAAATTGTCGCAATATGGTAGGTGGAGTTTATCAGAAAAACAAACTTTATATTTGGATACTTTTATTATTGTTCGGTCTTAAGGGGCGATCTAAAAATGGTGAAATTAACTGAAGAGATGAAAAAGGCACTAAAAGTCGTTGGCAAAGGTGGAACGGTTGTATACTTGGCGACGGCATC
>JAEOSG010000196.1 GCA_016840485.1 Candidatus Baldrarchaeota archaeon | reverse complement strand
TGCAATCAACCATGCAAAGGCTAAAGGTATTGATGTTGTCTTGATTGATACCGCTGGAAGAGCTCAAACAGATAAAAACCTAATGGACGAAATGAGAAAAATAATAAGAGTAACCGAACCTGACCTCGTAATTTTCGTTGGAGATGCACTAGCTGGCAATGATGCATTAGTACAAGCCGAAAAATTTAACGAGGCCGTAGAAATAAGTGGGTCTATATTAACGAAAGTCGATGCGGATGTGAAGGGCGGAGCAGCTCTTTCAATAACTTACATAACTGGAAAACCCATATTATTTATTGGTGTGGGGCAAAGATACGAAGATTTAAAACCCTTTGACCCTAAATGGTTCACAGAAAAAATAACTAAATTTAACTAATTGAGGGGGTTTAAATGGTTAACTTAAAAGGAAGAGATTTTTTAACGCTTCAGGATTTTACCTATGAAGAATTAAGATTTCTGCTTGATACAGCTCTAGAACTAAAAAGAGCAAGAAAACGAGGATATTTTGAGCCCGTTCTTCGTGGTAAGACTTTAGCAATGATATTTCAAAAACCTTCAACAAGAACAAGAGTAAGCTTTGAAGTTGCAATGAGTGACCTAGGAGGCCGTGCTCTTTATCTTAGATGGGATGATTTGCAGCTAGGACGCGGAGAAACTGTTGCAGACACAGCAAGGGTGCTTAGTAGATATGTAGACGGTATAATGGCTCGAGTATTCTCACATAAAGATCTTGAAGAACTGGCAAAATATGCAGATATCCCAGTAATAAATGGATTAAGCGATCTGACCCATCCCTGCCAGATTCTGGCCGACTTACTTACAATATTAGAAAAGAAAGCAGTACTCAAAGGGCTAAAATTAGCCTTTGTCGGCGACGGAAATAATGTTTGCAATTCGCTTCTAATAGGTTGCACAAAAATGGGTATGAATATATCAGTTGCAACGCCCAAAAAATATAGACCGAAAGAAGAAATTATTCAGTGGGCAATGGAGAACGCCCAAGAAAGTGGAAGCAAGGTTGAAATCTTAGAGTCGCCAGAAGAAGCTGTAAAGGACGCAGATGTTATATATACCGATGTATTCGTTTCGATGGGCGAAGAAAAAGTTGCAAAGGAGAAACTGCAAGCATTTCAAGGATATCAAGTAAACAGAGAACTAGTGAAACATGCCAAAAAAGATTATATCTTCATGCACTGCCTCCCAGCACACAGAGGACAGGAAGTAACAGACGAAGTTATTGATGACCCCGTACATTCTGTTGTATGGGACCAAGCAGAAAATCGTCTACATGCACAAAAAGCTGTACTTGCTCTCCTACTTTAAATCATTTCCCTTTTCTTATTTTAGTAGTGTTTTAGTTTTAATTCTGTTTCTAAAAGCTTAATAAAACTTAATATTTCACTTTTTACGTTTTGGGGTAATATTCCCGAAATACAAATCGTAAAAAATTTATCAAATTACTTATGGAACGTAGGTGAAATATATGGAGCAGATTATAGAAAAAATAAGAGAAAGAGAGAGTATTTCGTCGCAGAGACGCGCTCGTTTTAGTACCAAATATGTGGATGAAGAACTCCAAAGAATACTAGAAGAAGCGAGAACAAAAATTCTGGTTGTTGGCGTAGGTGGAGCTGGAAACAACACAATAACACGGCTAATGGAGATTGGAATTGATGGCGCTGAAACCCTTGCAATAAATACTGATGCACAAGATCTCCTATACACCGATGCACATCACAAGCTGTTAATCGGTAGGAAATTGACTGGAGGTCTTGGAGCTGGAAATAACCCAGCGGTGGGTGAAGCTGCAGCAAAAGAAAGCTATGAAGAAATAAAAGAAGCAGTAGTAGCTGATTTAGTATTCATTACATGTGGTTTAGGCGGGGGAACTGGCACTGGAGCAGCGCCCATAGTTGCAGAGGCCGCAAAAGATCAAGGAGCCCTTACGATAAGCATATGCACCTTGCCCTTTAGAATAGAAGGTAGAAAACGCATTAAAAATGCCTTAATGGGTTTAAAAAACCTTTTAAATGTATGTGACACGGTTATAGTCATCCCCAATGAGAAACTACTTGATATCGTTCCAAACCTGTCAATCGCTGAGGCATTTAGAGTAGCTGACGAAATATTAATTAGAGGCGTAAAAGGTATCACGGAACTTGTTACAAGACCAGGACTTGTAAACTTAGATTTCGCAGACGTTAAATCAGTTCTAGAAAACGGCGGAATGTCCTTAATCTCTATGAGCGAAGCAGAAGGAGAGAAAAGGGCTGAAACAGCCGTCAAAAAAGCTCTACAAAACCCATTGCTGGATGTTGATATCAATGGAGCTAAAGGAGCGTTAATAAACATTAGCGGTAGTCAAGACTTAACTCTGCACGAGGCTGAAATTATAGTTGAAAACGTAGCGTCAAAACTTGAACCTGACGCTGAAATCATATGGGGTGCACTAATAGACGGTGAACTAAAAGGAGCAATTCGAATAACCTTAATAATTTCCGGGGTGAATTCACCCTATCTAGTTGAATCTGAAGAGGACCTCATGAAAATACTACTCGAAAAAAATAAAGGGACAAACATTGATTTCGGTATAGAACCACTAGAGTGAAACAGCAAACTCTAGTCAAAGGTGTAACAGATGGATATAGTATCTTTCCTAAGAAATGTAAGAAGGTTACTGAAACTAGCAAAAAAGCCTACTGGAGAAGAGCTTAAACTTAGCATAAGGATAGCTGTAATAGGCATTCTCGTTATAGGCTTTATTGCATTCCTAATTAGACTAATTTTCGCACTACTGTTCCGATAAATGAGGGGGAAAAATGTCAGAAACAAAGCCTAAAGCAAAGTCAGGCATCTTCGTAGTAAGAACAACCACCGGTCAAGAAAAAATAGTTGCAACACTAATTGAAGAAAGAGCAAAAGCACGAAAACTAGCAATAAGAGCTATTCTCATACCTGAAGGAGTAAGAGGATATATTTTTATAGAAGCAGCAACTCCATATGATGTCTTGCAGGCAATTACTGGGCTTCCCCATGTCAGAAGCAGGCTGGCTGGAAAAATAGATATATCAGAAATGGAACATTTTCTCGCACCAAAACCAGCCTTAGAGGCTGTTAGTGAAGGAGATATAGTTGAAATAACAGGAGGACCGTTTAAAGGAGAAAAAGCAAAAGTTGTTAGAGTAGATGAGTCAAAAGAAGAAGTCGTAGTCGAATTGTTTGAGTCTCCTGTACCCATTCCAATAAAAGTTCGAGCAGACTTTGTAAAAATCGTAGAAAAAGAAGAATAAAGGTGATGAACCATGGGTAAAAAGGTCACACTTGAAGTACTAGTTGATGGTGGAAAAGCTAGCGCTGGGCCCCCCATAGGACCAGCATTAGGACCGACTGGTGTAAACCTATACATGGTTGTCCAAAAAATAAATGAACTTACCAAAGACTTTGCAGGACTAAAAGTACCAGTAAAAATAATAGTAGACCAAGAAACAAAAGAATTCTGGGTAGAAGTAGGCACTCCACCCACAAGTGCCCTAATACTCAAAGAGCTAGGTAAGGATAAAGGAAGTGGAGATCCGAAAGGAAATAAGATTGGAGATCTAAAAATGGAGCAAGTAGTTAAAATTGCAAGAGCAAAAATTGGAAATCTAATTGTAAAAGGTCTTAAAAGCGCTGTTAAAACAGTACTTGGAACCTGTGTCAGTATGGGAGTGACAGTAGAGGGTAAAGACCCTAGAGAAATTCAAAAAGAAATTGATGAAGGTGTTTGGGACCATTTACTTTCTGAGGAGTAAAACATTAACTTTATATTAGATTTCTTGCTATTTCCTCCAGCATTTTAATCTTGTAAATTAACGATCATTTAACATTAATTTAAAACCATCATCCTAAATTTAGCACCCTGAGGGATGTAACATGTCCATAGACATTAAAAAGATAATTGAAGCTGTGAAAGAAGCAAAAGAGAAAGCAAAGGAAAGAAAATTTAAAGAATCAGTAGACCTATCCATTAGCTTTAAAAATTTAGATTTAAAAAAACCTGAAAACAGAATAAGTACCGAAATTACGCTTCCCCATCCAATTAATAAACCCGTAAAGGTATGCGTCATAGCCAGTGGTGATCTTGAAGTTAGAGCAAAAAATGAGGGAGTAGACGCAGTATTATCAAGAACAGACCTTGAAAAATTCTTATCAGATCGAAAAGCAGCGAAAAAACTAGCTAAACAATTTGACTTCTTTCTTGCTCAAGTTGATTTAATGCCCCTAGTTGGTAGGTCTCTTGGCCCTGTTTTAGGTCCAAGAGGTAAAATGCCCAAACCTATACCGCCCACCGCTGATGTAAAATCTCTAGTAGAACAATACAGAAGAACTGTTAGAATTAGAATGAGAAATAACCCTGTAATTCATGTTAGAGTTGGAACAAAAGATATGGAAGATGAAAAAATAGCT
>JAEOSG010000062.1 GCA_016840485.1 Candidatus Baldrarchaeota archaeon | reverse complement strand
ACGCTTCTCCATCGTAAGTTAATATTGCCGCATCACTAAACTTCTCAAAAAACCACACAACAGAACTGTTATTGTAGATTTTTCTTTCTTTGCCCATGTTACAGAAAGGCAAGTAAACAAACCTAAGCTTACCTAAACGCTTTATCCTCAACGTGTCCGCCAAATATCTTAAGGTTTCGCCGTTGACGGCGGCTACGCTGTTTTCTCCATGCATTAACATTCCGTGAATATGCAAAGTTTCATTTAATACTCCGTGAGTCAAAACAATCAAATAAACCTCCCCAACTCTGCGATCCAACTCAGCCAACCTTAACAAATACATCAAATTCACCGCAGTGCAATAATTCCCAGCCAAAACTATAGAAGCATCACCAACCTCCTCCACAAACCTTAAAACCTCATCAACAACAATTCGAACACGCTCATCACAAAACAACGATTCATTCAAAACCTCAACATCAGTCACTAAGAACGCTAAAACAAGCACACCTGTACCATTAATATTCTCCACAGATTTCAGAAAAATTTCTTTGATATCTTCACTTAACCTACCGGTTGCATCTATTCCAGTAACCCAGTTTTTTTCTCAATATCTGAGCTTAATTTGGTGCCTTCGCCAATATCTAGGGTACCACTAAGTGGAGATATTGTTACCTTGCTAATAATTTGTTCTTCCCAAACTGTTACAGGTGTACTGTTCCTAAACTCTTTAAAATGTGGATCTAAACTGTTAATCGATATCCTCGGTACATGTATCTTTGAAAGTTCTTCTAAAACTTTACTTTCACCCATAGTCATTAATCCAACTGTTGAAAACTCCATTAAAACGATCATTAAAATTAATATTAACGATTTTACCTTCATTCTGCTCCACACCCTCACCACGTTCCACATTAACATGTCAAGCAGCAAAGTTTATATACGCTTAAGACAAGCCGATCAAAACCTGTGGAAACATTTTTACTTAAAAAGAAATTTTCGACTAAAAAATAACAAGTCAAAAACTAGCAAGAACTAGGACTAATATTCATCAATACCTGCTTCTATGTCATTTCTAAATGTTGCTCTACGTAAAGATAAAGGACAAAATTTAGGTATAACACTGTTAATCTGATACTTTTATTGCGCATTTATATATCAACATTAATTTTGTCGGCAACATGTAGTCTAAGTGAACTTGAAACATAATTGATTGAAAAGGTTCTGCATCTCTATTCAAAATACCTTGTTTAGGCTCCATTTAACTTCTCAGAAAATTCTCTTAACTCAAAAGCTCTAAAACACAATTGAACGTGAAAACAAAGGTGAAATTTGATGGTGCGGGGCCCGGGATTTGAACCCGGGTTATCGGCTTGGAAGGCCGACGTCCTAGTCCAGGCTAGACTAGCCCCGCTTGTTATTTTTGTTTTGTATGTAGTTTTTAAATTTGTTGCGGTTTATGTGTTTTTATTATTTTGTTTGTTGTTTTAACTTTTTGTGGTGTTTTGAGGGCTTTGGTGGCTATATTTTTATTGTGAGTTTGATTTAAAAAGTTTACGGGTTTTGGGCGTCTTTAAATTTGTTTTTATTACGTTTATTTTAGTTTGCGCGTCTTAGTTTTTATGGTAGTAAGGGTGTATGGGTAAGGTTTTATTATTGGTGTTGAGGTTTCACTGGGTGTTTTGTTATGTTTATGCTTATTTTGAGATGTGTTGGGATATGTTAAAGTGTAATTACTGTTATTTAAGGGAAGTATTCGTTTAAGGTGCGATGTCTTGGTTCTCTGGGACGTGTTAAGGGGAAGAACCAGTCAAGTTGTTGGCTTCGCCCGTTTATGATGTCTAAGGCTATTTTTATGGCGTCACCTGTATATTTTTCTATTTTCTTTTTTGCGTACTCTATAAATTTGAAGTACCACGGGCTCCCGCCTCTTGTTTTCTTGGTTGCAAATATGACGTTATAGTGGAAGAATCCTGGACCTCTGCCTCCTTTAATAGTGATGTCGTCGATGAGTTCTCGATGGTATCCTTCTATTGTTTTTACTTCACGTATACGGTTTTTATATAGTTCTAGTAGATCTTCAGGGGTTGTTGCGTTACGCCAATCATTGTTTCCGAAGAAGCTATCAGCAGTTTTGTGTTTTCTCCATCGATGTATAGTTTCCCATACCTCGTTTGTTTGGAAAACAAATATTACGTCTCCTGGATATGAGAGAATTTTCTGCATGCTTTTCCAATGAACTTCCATACCTTCGCAATCTATAAAAAGCAGGTAATGCACAGATTCTTTACTGTTTTCAATATCATTAGCAACCTTATTTAGTAGTTCGTTACAATCTTTATGTACTTCAAAACGTTCCTGTGACAGTAGATGTTTTAGTCTTTCTTTTAGGGCCTGTCTATATTTCTTGTCGATTTCAGCGAATAAGTATTTGTCGAAGAGTGGACGGGCAAATACTATGCTTATGATGGGTGAGCCAGCTAAGAAGTCCCCTGTATCTTTTATTTTGTTTATGCCAGAACCAGCTAAAGGATCTATGTAGAACATTTTTTGATACTTTTGTCTTTGTTTGGACATGATTTTAGTGTAGATATCTACGTACATCATTAGGAGTATAAGTTTGAGCGGTGTCCATTTACGAGCTTTTTCATAATATACATCGGGATGTATTTTTCTTAACTTTTCACCTTCAGATATAAGTCTGCTAACCTTTTCTTTTAGGAGTTGCCAATTACGTGAGCTAGATGTCACCATATGCAGTTACACCTGCACGTTTTCCAATTTAGGTTTAATTTGTTCCACATTTCGATGGTTTCTTTGCAGAGGGCTACTTTACGGTATTCGTATTCTTTGTCTAGATGGGCGATTAGGTTTTTGTAGGCTTGGAGTCTGATTGTGGAGGGTGGTCTTAGGCCCCATTTTGATTTTTCTTTGAGGTATTTTGTCCAGGATTTGTCGTATGTCATTCTGATGGTTGTGGATAGTCCTCTTAGTGATCCTAGTGTGATTCTGCTTGGTTCTAGTGTTTTAAAGATTTTGTCGATGAGTGATCGATATTGTTGTTTCCATTTGGTTTTTGGGTATGGTATTATTGGGTCTATTCTGATTCTGACTTCGAAACCTGCTTCGGATAGGGTGCTTGCTGCTTTGATTCTATTCGTGGGGGTTGCGGCACCTTTTTCCCATTTTCTGGCAACTTGGTTCGTGTTTATGCTGAAACTGGTTACTACGTGGCTATGGTTTTTTAGTTTGAGTAGTTCTTCTACTTTGTCTGATTTACTTAGAAGTAGGATTTTATGTTTTGAGCGATTTATTTTTTGGTCTTCGAAGAGGGGTATTAGTGTTTTTGTTATGGAGTATTCTGTTTTTTCATACATTAGGGAGTCGCAAAGTTCGCCCGTGTTTAATAGTTCTGGCTCATTTAGGGATATGTTAAGGAAGGCGGTTAAATGCCTTCTCACTTTCTTTAATTCTTTTATCATCGGTTTTTTCTTCGTCGGTAACAGTCTTAAGGTGCCTTGGAGGTAGCAGTAAGCGCAGTTGAATGGGCATCCGTAGGCCCATTTAAGTTCTAGGAAGTGAGGGCAAACTATGTCGTTAGGTTCTTTTGGGGGGATTTTTGTATGCATAAATCGTTCGATAACCGAGCCATCGCTTATTTTTATTACAGATAGTTTTTTAGACCCATCTAATTTCGGTATTAAGGCCATATAAATCGTTAAGTCGCCCTTTTTTCTTAGCTTAACGGTTAAGTTGTTTCCATCCTCTTCTACATGTGCTCTATTAATAATTTGTATGTTGTAGCCTTGATTTTCATAGGTTTTCAACAATGTGTCTAGAGTTTTGCTTATCGAAGATGGTTCCGGTTTATCGCTATGAAGGCTGGACTTTTTGATCGTTACGGTTTTTTCTTTGTGAAGGTTCATTGTTGTCACCACATTACTTGAAGATTTATTTGTAGTGTTCTAATACATGATTTCCGTAGCATTGGCATGCCCCGGGAACATATTTAAATCCTAGGACGTTCCACATTTCTTTTGTTTCTTTGCAAATGCTTATACGTTTTTCATCGAAGCCTAATTCCTTTAATTTTTCGTACATGAATTGGTATATTTCTTTGCGGAGGTTGAATGGAAGTTTTAATCCCCATCCAGTTTTCTCTCCCTTTTCAAAAAATTTTGTCCAGGACATGTCGACTCCGGCTTTTTTAGCGTAATGGATTGTTTTCCATAGTCCTCTTGGGGTTCCTAAGATTATTCTCTTCGGTTTTAGTTCTTTGTGAAATATTTTTAGTAGAAGGAGTTCATAGTGATATTTCCAGTCTTCTATTGGGAATATTGGGTCTATTCTGATCCATACATCGTAGCCTGCGTCTTGTACCATTTTTGCTGCTTGAATTCTATCTTCAACACTTGGAGCCCCCTTCTCCCATAGCTTTGCTACTTTGGGCGCATTTAAACTCCATGCACAGATAACCTGTTTTCTCGGGTTCTTAACTAAAAATTCGATGCTTTTCGTTCCACATTTGCTTAGAAGTAGCAATTTATGTCTGTTCTGTTCTTCAAATTTATCCGCTATTTTTTCCATTAATGGGGGGTTCATAAGAGAGTCTGCCAATTCTCCGCTGTTAAATATTGCAGGCTTTCCATCGTTGAATGTTGGGTCATTAAATACTTCATCTAAAGCAGCTAGTACGTGGTTCAACTTAACGTAGCTTGGCCGCATTCTTCCTCTACACGTTCCTCTTAAATAGCAGTAGGCACAGTTGAATGGGCATCCGAAAGCCCATCTTAACTCCCAAAATTTACCGCAAACAATGTCAGGGGGAGCTTTGCTAAACGGATGAATAATAACATCCCTATAACTTGGAGGCTTAACTTTAACAGGTTTTAAGGGAAAGAAATCTTCAGGATGCGAAATCTTTGCCATTTGTCTGGGAGATATAAATTCCTCTATCTTTCGTGAATTTTTGGCTGCCAATTTTTTCGCTTCTTTCCTTTTCTTCCTGATGGTTTCCCATGCTTTACGCGCAGCCTCTCTACGTTTCTGTTTTTGTAACTTCGATTTGTCCCCTTTTGAGCTATTCAACACTTTTCCTCCACATCATCTTAAGATAAATCCATCACGGGCATTTTTAATATTTAGTATCTAAACTCTATTGAGGCATTTAATACCGTTTGAAGTAATAACTAATTTGTAATTATTGTAATTTTGTTTCTTCTATCTTAACATTCTATGATCTTTTACGATTTTCCTCATTTTAAAAGTTACTATGAAAATCTGCGAAAGGAGACGGAGTAATCCCGTTATTAGCAAGATGATATTTCTCGTACTGGCGTCACGCTGATACTCGTCATAATGTTTATCGGGGAGGATATTTATACCTCAATACTTCACCATCAAAACTGAATACAAAAATTTAACATTTTGTTATTTTTAAAGAATTAGATTATCTGTTTGACGAATAGTGACACGACAGCTACACAAGTAAAGTTTTGGGTTGTCAGGTGGCGTACTGGTTGCGGCATGTTTGGTTTTGGTGTTGTTAGCGGTTTTTAATCCGAAGGTTTATAAAATTTTGGGGTGAGATATTTGTATGGAGGGATTTTGTGGTGAAGGTGGCTTTAATTTCTAGTTGGGGCGCATGTTGTGGGGTGTCTATTCACGCTGAACTTATTGGAAGGGCTTTGTTGAGGCAGGGACATGAGTTGATTGTTTTTGCTCCACGGTGCTATGAAGATCGTAGGACTTATTTTTTCTTTTCGCAGGATGAGGAGTTTGTGGTGAGGAATTTTTCTTTTCTAAGGTATGGTGATCGATATAGTGATGAGGAGCTTCTTAATTCTTTCTACTTGGATCCTACGCCTATTCTCGAATCGGATTACGATGTGTTGATGGTTGAGAAGCCAACTTCTATACCTCTTGGTAAATTGCTTGAGATTTTCCCGAAGATTAAGAGAAAGGCGAAAACTGTTGCGATTTTACATGAAGGAATTTTACCTGTGAATCCTTATTTTTCTAAGTTTGACTGGGATGCTATTGCAGTTTTTGATGAAAGATTTAAGAAACTGTTTTCTAAGGTCTTTCCAGCGGAGAAAATTCACATCGTTCCTTTTCCCTGTCATCCGATAAAAAAAGGAGATAAGGTGAATCTGAGGAAGGAAATGGGACTACCTGAAGATGGTAAAATCATTTTTACTTTTGGGAGATTTTATGGAATAGAGGAAATTTTGCATATACTTAGAAGTTTAAAAGAAGGTTACCCATCTCTTATATACTTGTGTTTAGTTAGGAATATTGAAAGATTTATGTTGCTAAAAGAACTTAGGCAGATGTATCCATTTATACAGGTGAGGTTGGGAAGGCCATCTATTGAGGAATTATATAAGTATTTGGGGGCAATTGATGCTATATTATTAAACAGGGGGCATCCTAAGCATATAGCTGTGTCTAGTACTGCTCATTTATGTATGGGGTCTCTTAATCCTATTTTATGCTCGGATGTCGGCTATTTTTACACATTTGATAAGGAAGTAATAAAGTATAGGACTTTAATGGAACTTGAAGCAAGAATAATGGATGTTTTTGAGGGAAGAGTAAGTGAAACGTTAAAGAGAGCAGAAGAATTTGTTAAACGACATTCAGCGGATAAAATAGCAGAAGAACTACTAAAAATAGGTTTGGAAGCTTGAAATCAAAAGAGCCATATGGATGAAAAGTAATGTAAGGAGATATTATTTATCATTCAATGTATCATGTGTTGACTTATTACTGGAGACACCAAGATTAAAAATGTAAACAGAATAGTTTGTTTCCATTCTCCATTAAGTTATGTAATTTATTGTAAGTCACATTTCATCCATGTTGTTCTTGTTTGTTTGGGTTCGCCGAAGGGGTTTCCAGTGTTGAGGATGTTTGTGAGAACTTTTTGGTGTGGTGGTGCTGTATAACCTGCCTTTTGTAGTCTACTTCTTAGTTTTGTTACCATTTTCGGTATGTTAAGTTCTAAGGGACAAGCTTGGGTGCATTTTGCGCAGAGAGTGCATGTGTATGCTGGTCCTGCGGCCTTTTCCATTCCGTGCGTGAATGCTGTGTAGATGGTTCCGATTGCTCCGATGTATTTGTATCCGTATGTTCCTCCTATTCTTTGATATACGGGGCAGACATTGAGGCAGCTGCCACATCGGATGCATTGAAGCGCTTCTTTGAAATCTGGGTCTTTTAGCATGTTTGTTCTTCCGTTGTCTAATAGTATTAGGTGTAGTTCTTTTGGTCCGTGGACTCCTATGGTTGTGGTGAATTCTATGTCTGCTGTTCTACTTGGGCCTGTTATTAGCGATATATAACTTGTCATTATTTGCCCTGTAGCATAAACAGGAAGAATTCGCGTGATAATGAAGGCATCTTCGATGGTAGGGTTTATTTTTTCTATTCCCGCTATACATATGTGAACTGGAGGCGCGTTTGTTACGAATCTTCCGTTTCCCTCATTTGTTACTAGGAATATTGTTCCGGTGTCTGCTGCGATGGCGTTTGCACCAGATATGCCGATATCTGCTTTTATGAACTTCTCTCTTAAAAGTTTCCGGGCCGCCAATGTTATTTCGGGTATTTCTTGGGATATTTTTTCTCCCATAAGTTTAGAGAATAGTTTTGAGATTTTTTCTCTTGGGATGTGGATGGCGGGTGCTACGAAGTGGGAAGGTTTTTCTTCGAGTTGTTGGATTATAAATTCACCCAGGTCTGTTTCTACAACTTCTATGTTGTGTTTTTCTAGATATTCGTTTAGAGAGATTTCTTCCGTGGTCATTGATTTTGATTTCACAACTAGTTTTGCTTCGTGTTCTTCGCAAATTTCTAAAACTTTTTTGTTTGCTTCCTCTGCTGTCTTCGCTAAGTAAAAGGTCCCTCCAACAGCTTCTATGCTTTCTTTTACTTCTTTGATAAGTGTTTCAAGGCGGTCAATTGCATTTTGCCTAATTTCTCTGACTCTCTTAAGAAGTTCTTCTACGTTTTTTATTTGTTTTAGAGCGTTGTTCTTGTTCTCGGTGATTTTTTGAGCTGCTTTCTTTATTGTTTTTGTGATTTCTTCTTTGGAGAGAGTTTCTATTATTGTGTTTTTATAGATTTCATACCAGTTTTTCATAGTTTTCCCTCTATCCTTTTTATGATGAATTCTGTGAGATCCATTACCTGTATGGGTATGTTTAGGGTTTCGGCTGTTTTTCTCATGTTGTAAACGCAGAACGGACAGGCGGTGATTAAGTAACGTGTTTTTGTTTTTAGTGCTTCCTTTAGTCTGTCTTCTGCTATTGCTGCTGTGAGCTCCCGATATGTGCTCATTAGTCCTCCACCTGCTCCACAGCAATTGGAGTTCATATAGGAGTTTTTCATTTCGATGATTTTTGTGTTAAATGCTTTGATTACTTGACGAGGTTCCTCGAAGATTCCCATGTGCCTGCCAAGGTGGCAGGGATCATGATAGGTAACTGTGAGAGGTGCTAGATCTGGGACTGATATTTTTCTGTTGTTTATTATATTGGCGAGAAGTTGGGAAGTGTGGAGGACTGTGAAGGGTGGTTTAATGTCGAGGTATTCGTGGTAGTCTTTTGCAAAGGTTCTGTAGCATCCTGCGCACGATGTTACAACCGTGTTTATGTTTTTGTTTTTAATGGTGGTTATAGTTTGTTTTGCAAGCTTTTCTGCTTCTTTTAACATCCCGTATCTTATTAATACTGATCCGCAGCATGTTTCGTTGTTTCCAAGCGTTTCAAAGCTTATTTGGGCATGTTTTAAGATTTTTACCGTGCTTTCTGCTATTTCTTTTACGCGGTAGGACGCCATGCAACCGACCCAGTACAAAATTTTCCCCATGTGATGCACGACCTCAAATCCCGGTCTGCATAAAGGGAAGGTTATGAAAGGTTGTAGTGAAACTTCTTTAAGATAATTTTGGAAAAACTGTTGAAACTTAGAAGTGATTTTCTATGTTTTGTTAAAATGTTGTAGTGTCTAACTTTAATCGGAATAATTGTTTAAAAGCTGATTTGACATAAACATTTGTGCAGTAAACTTGTTAATATTGTCTGGTTTGATTTATCTTTGCTTTATTTTGTTTATTCTTGTTTCCGGTAGGTTTATTGCTGTTTCATAGGCGTATATTATTCTTGATGCTACTGTCCATGCTTCCAGTGGTTCTGGGTCTATTGATACTTTTAAATCAGCTAACTGTAAGTGTTCTTTTTTAAATGTTCCATGCGGAAATCCTCCCACTATCACCGCTAGCTTTTCATGTTTTGAAAGTTCTTTCATTAATTGTAAAAGTTCTACTGGTTCGCCTTCCTCCGTGAAGATTACCGTCATAGTTGGTTTTATTTCTTCTAACAGCCTTTTCAATGTTTTCGGTCTAAGTTTTATCAATGTTTTCCCCTTCGGGGGTACTTTTCTTTTCACAAATAATTGCTCCATTAGTCCTACAAATCGGTTATAGTTTTTTGGCAATCTTGTTTCCGGGTTAATGTACAATACTTTATCGTTTATTGTGTGTACGTATGTTTGCAGTAACCCCTCTTTGTTTAGAGGTGTTCCAAGCACGTTAAGCAAAGTTATATGAACTATATCTGGCCTACCTCTCTTCTCAACGTCCTTTAAATTTCTCATGTAATAATGGTGGCGCGACGAATCAAGCAATAGTTCCTTCGGTTTTTTCCCTCTTTTCATTGCCTGCAGTCTAATTGCTTTATACTGTCTTAACTCCGGCGGTATGGTTTCCAGTGATGATTCTGCCAATATAAAAATAAGCATGTTCTTACACCTTTGTAGTTTTCAAGCGTTAAAGGTTAAATAGTTTACTGAAATCAGAAGAAACCAACTACTCTAGCTAAAACTTCACCAGAGAACTATTAGAGATAATGAAATACCAATTTCATGTAACTTACTGCTCTTTTTCTGCAATATCCCTCAAAATTTTCGGAGTTTTTGCAAGGATATCGGGTGATAGTTTTCGCCGCGGTTTCCTCGCCATTATAAATCCCTGTGCAACGTTTCCTTCCGGATCCTTTACGAAGTCAATGTCCTCGAAAAATATCCATGTGAAAGCCATTAGCTCTGCTAGTCCCCAAAAATATGTCTCTAAAATTACTGGTCTTGATCTGCTCACTAAATCGATTACTGCACGGTCAAAGGTTCCTTTTAACATGTCGTAGCCTGCATGTGTTGATATTACCATTCTTTCCTCGTCTACCTTTTCTATCAGCACCTCTTTGTATCCTCGTTGATAAAAAATTCTATAAATTCTATCGCTTTCTTCCATTATCATAAGTCCATCGTTTAGGAGCGTTTCGCTTGCGGATGCTAGAAGTCTAACCATGTCCCATGGATTGAAATGTGGAGCAGAAAGACCATACATTAAAATTATGTCAGCTTTTGTTTCAAGTGTATGTGTTTTTCTTGCGTCAACTTTAATCACACATATATCTTTTTTGAGTTCTTTGTATCCCCATTCTTTAGCAATTTTAAGAGCATTTTCACGTAGATCGGTGAGAGTTAAATTTATATTGATATTCTTTTCGCTAAGAACTTTTGCTAGGGCTACCCCTCCAATGCCCATGCCACTACATATTTCCAATATGTGGATTTGAGGTTTATTTTGAATCAGTGCTTTAAACCATTCATGTTCTATAAGAATTTGAAATCTCCTAACAGCTTTCTCATATCTTTTGAACTCTTCTTCAGTTCTGGGATCTTCAGGAAAACTAAACACATTATAAAAAGATTTTAGCAGGTTGTCATGTTTCTTCATTTCTTATCACCATGCTCATTACTCAAAATATGCCGAGTTCTCATATGCCACAATTCTTGTAACCAATCTAGTATCTTTCACATCTTATATTTGGTCAATTTTTTATCAACATGATTATATTGCTATTCAAATCTTTATTTATGGGTGTGCTTTATTGAGGAGAAAGTTGGATCAGCTGCTTGTTAAGGATATTGCTAGGCAGCGAATTGAGCTTTTGTTTGAGATGGCGGATAAGATTTATAGGCAGTACCCCGATTTAGCGCAACGTTATATTGATTTAGCCCGTAAAATCGGCATGAGATGCAGAGTTAAAATTCCCAGCTGGTTGAAACGTAGGATTTGTAAACATTGTAAAAGTTTTCTTATTCCAGGTGTTAATTGTAGGGTTAGGCTTCGTACAAATAGGTTTCCTCACTTGGTTATTACATGTTTAAAGTGTGGTAGACAGATGCGTTACCCGTATAAGATAGGTGGTAAAAGTGCAAAAAAGGTTTAAGACGTTGATTAGCGAGGTTCGACATGCACCAGCAACTATTAGGATAGGAAAAGCAGGTATCACTGAGGGTTTAATTAAGGAAATTAAAAAGAATCTTGAAGCTATGGGAGTTGTTAAAGTTAAGATTTTACGTTCCGCTTTAACCCACGGGGATAGGTTTGAACTGGCTAGAAAGGTTGCTGAGTTAACTAACACGAAACTCATCGAGGTTAGAGGTAGAACTTTCATAATTGCTTCTCCTTTCGGTAAAAGAAAGGTTTTTAAGGAATAATTATATTTGTTGTCTGCACTATTATCGTCTTCTTGTATTAATGTTAGGAGAGTATGAGTATGGCCACGGTGTACGATGTCCCTGCCGATATATTAATTAGGAGAATAGCTGAAGAGTTAAAGAAAAGCGGTAAAATTAAGCCTCCAGAATGGGCTGCTTACGTAAAAACCGGAGTACACAAGGAGAATCCACCTGTTGACCCCGATTGGTGGTATATTAGATGCGCATCTATTTTAAGAAAGCTTTATATTCATGGGCCAGTTGGCGTTTCGAGGCTGAGAACCGCGTATGGTGGTAGAAAAAATAGAGGAGTGAAACCGGAACATTTTAGAAAAGGTAGTGGGGCCATCATTAGAAAGATTCTTCAACAGTTGGAAGAAGCTAAACTAGTTGAAAAAGTCGATAAATCTGGTAGAAGGCTCACCCCACTTGGTAGGTCATTTCTTGATAGGCTGGCGTACGAGGTAAAGCTTAAACTTCAAAAGGAAATACCAGAACTTAAGAAATATTAGTTTGGTTGGAGATGATACCGTTGTCTGAGGACGAGGAACTAGAGGAAATACAGAGAAGGAAACTATTAGAGTTGCAGAGGCAAATAGCAGAGGCTCGGCGAAGAGAAGAAATGAGAAGACAGCTTGAAATGCAGAAACAAGCCATACTTAGGAGAATATTGTCTTCTGAAGCTAGAGAAAGGCTCACTCGTATAAAAATGGTTAGACCCGAATTTGCAGAAAGATTAGAATTAGAATTGATAAGACTGGCTCAAGCTGGGAGACTTCCTATTCCTCTTAGCGATGATCAACTTAAGACGATCCTTAAGAGGCTTCAAGGAGGAAGAAGAGAAACAAAAATAAAGTTTAGATAAGGTGAAATGCCTTGGCTAGAAACAAACCTTTAGGTAAAAAACTTAGGCTTGCATCTGCCCTTAAAGAAAATAGAAGTGTTCCTACCTGGATCATTGTTCGTACTAAAGGTAAAGTTCGTACACATCCTAAAAGAAGGTCTTGGAGAAATAGGAAAATAAAGCCATAAGGGAGGATATTTCATGGCGTTAGAGGAAGAAAGAGAAGTAGGCGAAGAAAAGGAAGTCTTGGAGGAAATACTTGAAGAAAGAATTTATGTAGTACCGCTTGCTAAAAAGTTTATTTATACTCCTAGGCAAAAAAGGGCGGAAAAAGCAATTCGTATTCTTAAAAAGTTTGTTGAAAGACACATGAAACCTGAAAGAATTATTATTGACCCTGAAGTTAATGAAAAAATTTGGGAGAGAGGTATTCAGTCACCTCCCCGCAAAATTAGAGTCAGAGTGACTAAGGATAAGGAGGGTGTCGTTAAGGTCTTCTTAGCGGAGAGGTGATTTCTTGGTTGTTATTCGCACAAATTTCAACGGTAATCCTAATCTTGGTGTTTACGCTATCGCAACTGACAAATACGTTTTGGTTCGCTTCGATCTTTATCAAAAAACCTTAGATAAATTGAAAGAAACATTTAAGGTTCCTGTTTTAAAAACTAAAATTGCTGAAAGCCCAATTATTGGTATTTTTGCGGTCGGTAATTCTAACGGTATATTGGTCCCATATTTTACTTTAGATAGTGAAATTAAAATGTTAAAAGAAGAACTTGACATTATCGTAGAAAGGGTACCTAGTAAGATGACAGCCTTGGGTAACATTATTCTGACCAATGATAAAGGCGCTATTGCGCATCCAGGACTAGAACGAAAAGCTATTAAAGTTATTGAGGATGTTTTAGACGTCGAGGTAGTATGCGGTAAAATTTATAGGTTGCCACTTGTAGGTTCCATGAGTGTTGCTACAAATAAAGGCGCCATTGTACATCCTATGGCCTCAGATGAAGAATTGGAATGGATGAACTCTGTACTTAAGGTCCCTGTAGATATTGGAACAGTAAATCATGGCTCCCCGTTTGTGGGCGCTGGGATGATAGCTAACTCCTATGGCGCCGCTACAGGTCTTCTAACAACAGGTCCTGAACTTTTAAGAATAGAAAGAGCTTTAGAAATATAACTTAAAGGAGGAAATTGACGATGGCAACCTCAGAAGTCAAAATATATAGGATCATTGGTGAGTACAGAAAAAATCTGATGAAAATAAGATTTTCCAAAGAGGTAAGAGCTTTAAAGCCCGAAGATGCCCTTGAAATAGTCTTTTCAGAAATTGGAAGCAGTCACAAGGTGAAGAGAAGAGATATTAAAATACTTGAGGTCAAGGAGATAAATCCTGAAGAAGTTAAATCTGTTTTAATTAGAGGTCTTTTAGGTTTACATTAGGGAGGATCCTATCATTGTCTAAGGAAAATACAGAAAAAATCGTGCAAAAACTTATTTTCGAATACAATTGGTATAAGTCCCAAGCCGAGACCTTACAAAAGGAAATCAACGTTCTAACATCGTATGTAGAGCAACTAACCCTCACCATGACAACTATTGAAAATATTCGCAAAGGTGAGGGTAAAGAGGAAATCCTTGTTCCAGTTGGGTCGAGAACCTTTATAAAAGCCAAACTTGTAGATCCCAACAAAGTTATAATTCATTTAGGAGCTGATGTTGCCGCCGAAAAAACGCTAGATGATGCACAAAATCTGCTTGAGGAAAGACTTGGCGAAGTACAAGAAGTATTAAATGAGAGAAGAAAATTGCTTGATCAAATAATCGCTAAACTTGGAGACATACAGAACCAACTAAATCAACTTAGCCAAAAAACTAGATAAACTCAAAGATCTCAGGTGACATTGATGCTAGAGAAGTTAAGAAATGCTTTGAAAAACTTCACGGAGAAAATCAGCAAAAAAACTTTAACAGAAAAAAGATTAGACGATGCCCTATGGGACCTTAAACTTGCCTTGCTTAGTAGTGATGTAGCATTGCCAGTTGCGGAGAAAATTGCAGAAGAGGTTAAAAAATCCTTGCTAGGGCAAAAAATAGGTCTGCTTGAAAACACTAAAAAAGTTGTTGCGGATGCGATTAAAGAAACCATCATGGAAATATTAACTCCAAAAGAAGAAGTTGACCTTTTTAAAATTATAGAAGAGAAAAGAAAACGAAAGGAACCTACTGTAATTGTTTTTGTAGGTTTTAATGGAACTGGAAAAACAACTACAATAGCCAAACTAGCTTATCTCCTCAAAAAGAAAGGTTATAGTGTTGTACTAGCCGCAAGCGACACTTTCAGAGCTGGATCAATAGAACAACTAGAAGAACATGCAAAAAGACTGGGGGTCAGAGTCATAAAACACAAATACGGGTCAGACGCTGCCGCTGTTGCATTTGATGCAATCAACCATGCAAAGGCTAAAGGTATTGATGTTGTCTTGATTGATACCGCTGGAAGAGCTCAAACAGATAAAAACCTAATGGACGAAATGAGAAAAATAATAAGAGTAACCGAACCTGACCTCGTAATTTTCGTTGGAGA
>JAEOSG010000195.1 GCA_016840485.1 Candidatus Baldrarchaeota archaeon | reverse complement strand
GCAAAAACAAGACTATTAGAGCCAGCCACATATACTTTCCCGCGTTTAGAGACGCTAATTATGGAAAGCACCTATGGAGCACCAAGTGATATAATACCGCCTCGAAAAGATGCTGAAAGACAACTTATGAGAATAATAAACAACACCATAGAACGCCGCGGAAAGGTTCTTATACCGGTCTTGGCCGTCGGAAGAGCTCAAGAAATGATGCTTGTACTGGAAGATTATATGAGGAGAGGGTTAATTAAAGAAGTTCCTGTGTATATTGATGGAATGATTTCTGAGGCAACAGCGATCCACACAACACACCCAGAATATTTAGCAAGAAGTTTAAGAGATAAGATATTCCACGAGGGCCATAATCCTTTCCTTGCGGAATATTTTGTTCAAGTAGATAGTAAAGAAGCTAGGACGGACATTGTGGAGGGTGAGCCTTGTATAATTATGTCGACCTCAGGTATGCTTACTGGAGGCCCAAGCGTAGAGTACTTTAAACTTCTTGCACCAGATCCGAGGAACAGTATAATCTTTGTAAGCTATCAAATTGAAGGAACTCTTGGTAGGAGAGTGCAGAAAGGATGGAAAGAAATACCAATGAGAAATAGGGAAGGAAAAATAGAAGTAGTGAATGTTAAAATGGAAGTACACACTATAGAAGGATTTTCGGGTCATTCAGATAGGAGACAACTACTTAGTTATGTTCAGCAAATTACGCCGAAACCGGAGAGAATTATTACCTGTCATGGTGAGAACAACAAGTGTGTTAGTCTTGCAAACGCTATTCATAAAAAGTTTAGAATCGAAACACGTGTACCATATAATTTGGAGACATTAAGACTTCGCTGATTTTTAATCATCCCTTCTTTTTGCCTTCTTTAATCTTAATGAAATGTGGAGTAATAATTATATACTGTCCACCTAAGCTTCTCATATTTCCATTTAAGACCTTGCATATAGCTCTTAATCTCTCTATAGCTCTTTTGCAATTAACTGGAGATTCTTCCACCAAGGGATAGATGTTTAGGATTATGATATTACCGTGCTTTAACTCCTCCTCTACATATTTAACATCGGATAAATCTGAGAGAGAAATCGTTTTAAGACATATTTCGCTCAACATTTCCAATTCTTCCGTTTCTGACGTGACCTTGTCTTCTTTAGTTTCAAAGACTTTTAATTCTTCTAAGACTTTTACAACATCTTCGGTTTTTTCGTATTTCTTCTCCTCTTCTTCCTTTTTTGAAGGTTTTAATATCTTCCTAAAAATGCTCAACTATTGTTCCTCCTTATAACCCTACTTAACTCAACTGCTAGTTATTTTTTATTATTGTATTAATGGTCTTCCATAATTTATCTCCCACATGATGGATATTGCGTATAGCTTTGCCCTTTTCAGATTTTATTATCTCGTCAGATTCCATCAATGCAATACCGACGGCTATAACCCTTTCATGTTTCTCTTCAACAACTATAATAATATCTCCTCTTTGAAACTTTTTATATATGTGTGTAATACCGGGAACCATTATATCAGCGCCCTTACTAACTCTTGCTACAGCGCCCAAATCTATAACAACTTTTGGAAGGTCGATTGAAAAATTATCAAGAAATAATATCGTTGGAAAAATTTTTTCACCCTTTTTGAAAAAATATGGCTTCCCATCTACCATATATAGATGAGTCCCGTCGTCAAATACTATCAATTCGAGGTTAGCGTCTTTTGGGATGGCATTTATGGCTTTCTGGCCCAAATTTTCTACGATAAGATTTTTTAGGGTCTTGAGTTCACCGCTTCTTAAGAAATGCTGCTTTCTAATTTTCATATTTATCACTCTAGAAAAGTTTAAATAACTTCTAAGATAAGAAGCCAATTGCAGCTATTTATTCTTTTGGTGAGGAGACACGATATGAGTAGATCAAAAACACTCGACCTACTACAAAAGTCAATAGACATGCAAGTACTAGTAAAACTGAAGGGTGGGAGAGAACTTAGAGGGAAACTAAGAGGATTTGATATGCATATGAATTTAATATTAGATGATGCAGAAGAAATATTAGAGGAAAACAACACAAGGAAACTAGGTACCGTGATAGTAAGAGGAGATAACGTAGTAATAATCTCACCACCCCCGCTAAAATAAAATTGAGGTGAATACACTTGGGCAAAGGTACACCATCCATGGGAAAAAGAAACAAGAAAGTACACATAAGATGCAGGAGATGTGGTAGAAGATCATATCACGTAAGAAAAAAGTACTGTGCAGCATGTGGCTTTGGAAGATCAAAAAGGATCAGAAACTACAGTTGGCAAAATAAAAAAGTTAACAAAGTGAGGATCAAATAATGGAAGAGGAAAAAACTTCTTCATTTGCAACTTCCCAACCAATAGATGTAAGAATAGTGGTGGAAGGGGCATCAGATGTAGAAGCTCTTTCAAAAGCTGTACAAAAACTCGCTCTAGGTTCTCAATATAATATAACAATTTCAGCAATAATTCCAACAACAAATCCAGAATTGGCTCTTAAGGCAGTTGAAGGCGCGGATTTGGCACTTATAGCAACAGATGCAGATAAACCTGGAAGACAACTTGCAGAAAAATTAATCGAAGTACTTAAAGGGAAAGTAGGTCACGTAGAAAGGATGAAACTACCATATGGACATGATCTCGAACACGTTAATATAGAGCTCATAGTAAGAGAACTTGAAAATGCAATAATCCGCGCAGGATTAAAAGTAATTCAACAAATTAAGATGTTACAGGAATTAAAACACGAACTAGCTGAAAGAAAAGAAGAAATAAAGAAACTTAAGCAGGAAATAGAAAAATTGAAAGAGAAGACTGAGGAGAAAGGTTTAAAACCGTTTAGAATATCAGAACTCTGGAAAATACATTTCCCAACAGAAGAATTACCAAAAAATATTGAGGATGCTGTGAACGAATTAAAATTAGCGCCAGACATATTAGCAGCACAAAACTATATATTAGCTAAAAGCCGAGATTTAGCAGTTCAAGCATTGCGACTTGCACATGCAGCAATAAAATTAGCTAAAAAACTTAAAACATCAGAAAAAGTAGAGACAACGGAACGTCCCACGATAGATGAATTCACATAAAGCCCCTTGACTATTCAAAATTGACCAAATTACAAAATGTAAAAACGAGTTAAGTGCCATTACAATTATCTGGTGTTGCAATTATCACTTAAAATCATCAAGTTTAAGGTTCACTAAATTTAATAGACGTTAGAAATAAAAAGAAATAGAATATACTAGAATCAACAATTCAAGTTTGTGGGCCCGTAGCTCAGTCTGGTAGAGCGCCGCCTTGGCATGGCGGAGGCCCCGGGTTCAAATCCCGGCGGGTCCACCAACAACAAAAATCGCATCAAAATTTGGAATAAAGGGCCCGTGGTCTAGCCTGGCTATGACGCTGTCCTGACGAGGCAGAGGTCCCGGGTTCAAATCCCGGCGGGCCCACTACACTGTTTTATTAAAGAAACGAGGGGAATTGTTGTTGAGCTTTATTTACAGATGGTCTCGACCACCCTTGATAAGTTTAGTAGTGGCGATATTCGGGTTTTTTCTATTAGTCCAAAGTATCGTACTTATTCACGCTCAAAAAGTATTAATTATTTTACATGAATACGTTCTCATTCTAACTTCCGTCGGTGTGGTGTTTCCCTTAACAGGAGCAACAATAGTTTTAATAGATTCTCTATCAAAAATATGGAGAGTCCCACCTTCAAAAATAGAAAAACCAGCCTTAATATCGATAGCCATGATACTTGCAGTGTTTTTATCCTTTTATTACCTGCCCTACGGAATAGCAAGTTTATTAAAAAATTTAGGCCCCTTAGACCCGCTTGCACATATTCCAAACTCAGTCAAATATATACTATCGGCTAACATTGCCGCAATATTAGTCGTGCTTATAGCTCTTAGAATGCAAATAAAAGCTCAAACAATGGTAAGAATAAGGAAAAAGAAAGCAATAAGAAAACGTTGACATATAAATTTAATTTGTATTTTACGGATTATTCAATCTCTATTAAAATTTGCAAAATAAAACATTGTAAAGTTTACTAGATAATTTTATTTCAGAAAACGAGTCTCTGTGAGAATTAAAAGGTTTTATTACCATTTTAAATTCTGAAGAATTTTTGTAGGTCTTTTAAGTGTAATAAGGAAAAGTTAATAAACAGAAATAGAAACATAAAATCGCTAGCATGGTGGCCCCGGTGGTGTAGCCCGGCCAAGCATGCGGGCCTTTCGAGCCCGCGACCCGGGTTCAAAACATGCAGAGCTATATGCTCTGCTGTGAACAAATCCCGGCCGGGGCACCAATACCCTTCTTTTAAAACAACTTTAGAAGCATAATTTAAGGTTTCATGATTTAATAAGAATCGAAAAGACTGGATAACTATTATCTAAAATATGTTAATAATGTTTTAAGGGATCAGCCAGAAATAG
>JAEOSG010000194.1 GCA_016840485.1 Candidatus Baldrarchaeota archaeon | reverse complement strand
AACCATACCAGTAAATCAGAAAAGCAACTAGGCAGAGGCTTAATCCAATAAGCTCGTCAACAAACTTTCCCTTGGGTTGCTTACGAAGTTTACCCAAAGCGAGTGATGCCTTAAACAGGTCTCTTTTACTGTAGAGCAGGAAGCTTACAAGTAGGGGTATCAAAAGGACGTGACTGAGGGCCTCTGTGTTGAACGCTTCGTTGATGAGAATTTCTAAATCACGCACATAAACAAGAAAAATCAGCAATAGTATTAGTGAAGCTGCTACAATATGTAAATAGTACGTTTTTACTTTTGTTAGCACCCTTTTCAGTTTTTTCATTAGGCTACACCCTGAGGTATTCCAACCAACAAGATGGCAACTGTTACATAAACAATCTTCATTTACATTCTCTCTGGTAGTTACATAGTAGGTCGATATAAAAAGGTGTGCAGACGACGACTATAGAGAATTTGTAAATTTTCTATTTCAAAATGTCTTGTGGACGTTTTCGTTTGTAGAGTCCTAGTGCTGCGAAGAAGCTTGCTACGCCAAGTATTGGTCCGAGGGAATATTCTGGAACTACGTTTTCCAGAGGAACGACAACCTCGATTATTGGAACTTGCGTGCTATCGTCAATCCAAACGATTACTGCCATTATTTCGCCTGGGGCTGGCACAAACTGTTCTCCTTCTGTTGTGTTTGCTGCTAGGATCATTGCTTGAGCGTCTGGATCTGACGGCCAGTGGCCACCATCAACGAAATACCATATTGCGTCTTGGACATCTCGCCATGAGCCTTGTTTGTGGTTTAGTATGTAGTTGACTTTGCTCCAGTCTGGATCTGGGTGAGGGTTGTCTAGGTCATAGCTAGAATGCAATGTAGCGCTGTATGTTCTTCCATCGCTGATGTAATGGTATTCATCAACGCACCATCCTAAAAATTGACCGTTGGAAACGTGATATCCTTCTGGAACATTACTTAGTGTAACATTATAGTAGCATTTTGTGCTGGGATAGTCGATTTCAACCGTTATTGTGCTTGGTGGCAAATTGATGTTGGGTCCTGGTAATGCATATGCAAACTTTACAGTTGTTAAGAATGAAGCAAGTATCATCAGCAATGCTATTTTTTGGAAAGCCTTCACCTGTAATACATCCTGGATATTTTCTCCTCAGTTTTTAAACATTGTAGTAGTATCTTAAAAAGACATATGTAATTGAGCTATAGAAGAATTGAGAAATTTTCTATAATTCCAGGGAGGATAAGCATCTAGCACGTTAGTAATTGTTTTTGACGACTGATTTGAAGATTGTTTTGAATATTTTGAGGCCGTCTGAGAGTATTTTTAATTTTGATATGCTGTATTTTCTTCTCTTGCAGCTTATTGGAATTTCTTGAAAATTGAAGCCGTTTTTTAGTCCTTTGACGGTTATTTCGGTTTCGATTTCGTAGCCGTAGGATTCTAAGCCGATTTTTTTGAGAAATTCTTTTTTGAAGGCTCTTAGACCTGTTTGGCTGTCAGTTATTCTTTTCCCCGTCAATATCATCACAATTACGTTGATCATGTGGTTACCAAGCATATGAAGCTTTGATGTATGGTTTCTTTCTCGACCTAAAAATCTTGAACCTGCTACTATGTCAACTCCGTTAAACAGCGGGTTAATAAGGTCTGGGATTTCTTTTGGGTTGTGAGCACCGTCTGCGTCAATTGTGATTATGATGTCGCCTTGGGCGTGTGTGAACCCCTTTCTTAACGCGTAGCCTTTTCCCTGGTTTCTTCCGTTTGATAGGACGTTTACTTTGTATCTGGTTGCTATTTCTTTAGTGCGGTCTGTTGACCCATCATCTACGACTATTATTTCGTAAGGCATTCTTAGGGATTCCATTGTTCGAATGGTTTCTTCGATGACGTTACCTATGGTTTTCTCTTCGTTGAAAGCTGGAATCACCACTGATATAACGGAGTTTAGCATGGAATTCTCCTTTCTCCATTTTTAATTACATGAACTGAAAATTAAACCCCTATGGAAGCATGATATAGAAAATTTTAAAAATGTTATAGACTTATGTTTCATTCCCAACTATAATTATGTCAAAGCTAAATTCTCTAATTTGGTAGTCTATTAGATAGTCGACGAACTCTATGCTGTCTGTTGCATTTAAGGTAAGCGTTACATAAATTTCCTCGTTTGGGCTTAGGGGAGTTCCATTATAGTCCCAGGTTATTCTCAACGATTCGTTAAGAGGTATATAATCTGGCGGTTTCAAGAAGTCTGTAGTGTTTTCTCCATCAACATCCAGCAAAGTCCAGTTGGATGTTGAGAGTTGAAGGATTATGGGAACCGTGCTTTGGCTTTTCAGATAGAATGAACGTTTTGTAAGCGTTCCTGGATAAATTGTTCCCCAGTCAAGAGTTTTATCACCATTTGAGAGTTGAATGAGGCTTCCACCGTAGGCTTCAACCCCTATTGTACGTATTGTGCCTAAACTGGGAATGCGGGTGTTATCATATTTTTCTAATAACAAGGATATGGATGTTGTAATTAGAATTGTTAAAAGTGCTACTACTAAAACAAGAAGTATTGTTTCCTTTCTCGGTAAAGGAACTTTTTTGAAGAAACTTAGGATGTTTTTCAAGACTTTCACATGCATATAAGCATATTGTTTGCAGTAATATCTACTTTTCCTTAGCATGGTTATTCCAGAAGCCGCTAAGAACATTGGTGTTGTGACGATCAGTGTTGCAAACAGAATTTGCTGTCTTTCCTTGCTGTACTTGCTAAAGGTGGATTTTAGATATTTTTTCTACTATCTTAAGGGGAATATTCGTGAGTTTTGAAATTATCCCTAGACCTGAAAACATTGTTTTAAGGTTGTTAATATCTGTTCGATTAATAGCACCGGTTATAGGTGCTACAATTAGATAGGTTGCCAAGAAGATTAAGCTTCCCAGTATCAGTTCTATCCAATCTGCATAAACTATAAAGTTTATGGTTAGAAATGTTGTTGTTGCCGCAGTAGCCGAAACGGCAAGTATTTTCACAGATGATTTCACGTCTACTTTGACTTTATAATGTTTCCATATCCAATATAGCCCCAAGCACATGCTCGGTATTTCAGCTACTAGGGTGGTCAATATCAGCCCAACTATTCCCATAGTAGGAATGAGTAAGAAAGCTATTGGTATCCCAACTGCAAGGGTTATCAAGCTTAGTTTCATTCGGATTTTTGTTTCGCCAAGGCCTGCCAGTAAGCTTTTTAAGCTTAGGCTTCCAAAAATTGTGAAAAGGTTGCTTATCACGTATAAAGTTAAGAAGAATGGCGCGTAGATCCATTTTTCTCCGAAAAGCGTACTTATCATGGGCTTTGACAGAACCATCATTGCAGTTGTGGCCGGAATAAGAATCATTGCTGCGTATTTAACTGAGGATGCAAATACTATTTGGAGGAGTTCAATCTCGTTTTTTGGATTAATTTTTGAGAAGGCTGGAAACAGCACGGTTGATACGGGTATTGTGAAGAACGTCAGTATAGTTGCGAATTGGATTGCTGCTTGGTAGTTGCCTATCATGGTGTTAGTACAGTAAATGGCCATCATGAAACCATAAAATTGTATCAGAAATCCACTTATTATCGATGATATTGAAAGAGGAACTCCATAATGCAGCATTTTCTTTAAGGTTTTTGCTATGCCTATTTTTTGAGGATTATTTGCCTTTATTCTTCTGATTATAGTTAAGTATAGTATCGCTAAGCCAATTATTGCCGCGGCTAAAAATGATATTGTGTAGCCTAATGTTGCTCCTAATGCGCCATAACCTACAAACACCAAAAGGGGGGCGGTGATGCTTTTGACTATGGCTTGGCAGATTGTTGTTAAGCTGTTTAGCTCCATTCTTTCAAAGCCTATGAAAGTTGATTGAGAAGCCATGAGGAGAGCTCCTGCAAAAACTGTGATGGAAGTTATCGCTATTAGGGATGAAGATTCTGGTCTCTGGAATATTGTTGAAGCGATTAGGCTTGAAAGAGAAAACAGGATTATTGATAGAATAAGTCCTGCTGCGGCTTCGAAAAGTATGCCCGTGAGTACTATTTCATACGCGTGTTCTTCCCTGTTTTCAGCTCGTAGGCTGGCTGTATACTTGGTTATGGCAGAGTTAACTCCCCAGTCCCTGAAGAGAATTATCATGTAGGAGGGGATTAAAGCTATGGAATATAGCCCGTACTCTTCAGGTGTTATGAGCCTCGCTAGGATTATTGTCCCGATGGCCATGATTATCGTAGAGGCTGCTACACCTACAAATAGTTGAAAGCTTCCAGTCGCGGAAGTCTTACCGATTTCAACGGCTTTTTGCATGTAACTTCCCTTGTTTCAACCGTTTTCATTTCCATTTCTAACGAAAGAAAAGCACGTGTCGGTGGCTAATGTTGTAAAAGGCTTTAAATGCGCTTTCCGTTAGTCTAGTGAGGAGCTGGCAGGTTTGAGAGTTCTAGTGACCGG
>JAEOSG010000193.1 GCA_016840485.1 Candidatus Baldrarchaeota archaeon | reverse complement strand
TGGAGCCAAACAAATAGCATCACAATTTGAAACCGCTTTCCAAACAACACTAGAATTTTACCAAGGTATCTCGATACCAATAGAAGAGGGAGAAAGCATGCACATCATAGTTTTCACGACCAGCGGAACATTTGAAGACTATGCCAAATACTTCACACAATATGCACCTAGCAACGGATTTTCCAAACTCTTCAATGCTGAACGCTTCAAAGAAGCAACAGGAGCCCTTCTATTCTTTGGTGTCGGAAGCTTTGAAGGCGAAGGTTTCTCTCAAATACTTATGGCCCAGTACTATCAAAAATGGTACTTTTCTGGGAAGGGTGCCCATACAGTTAGTGTCAAAGATATTTTTGGAATTGAAGGTCCTATTACTACCTACTCTCATTCAAACGATTCTACGATTGAAATCGAAGTACCGCAAAATGCAACAGTAACAAAGTTCTATCCAACTACTAATGCTTCTCTTCACGGCAACTCAGTTGACTGGAATTTTTCCCCATCAGTAAGCTTATCCGATGTAAATGTCACGTTCACCTACAATTTTGCATTAAACATTTCGGTTACGAAAACTGTTGACAAAGAAGAGATCAAAGAAGGAGAAATTATGGAAGTAACTATCCGCATTAAAAACAACGACAATGAAACCGCTCACGACGTCCTTCTTCAAGATAATAATCTACTTCGCTACTACAATAAGAGTGTAGAGATTGTAGAAGGATCCTTAGTTCGGGAGATAGGCGACCTAGAACCAGGGCAAGAAGTTGTTCACCGATATAAAATTAAGTTCAAGGTTGAAGGCTACTACACGTTGCCACCGACCAATGTAATCTACAAATTGGAGGGCTCAGTGAGGATGAGGGAAAGCAACCCAGCATATCTGAGAGTACTACCTTTACAAGTTCAAGAAATGGCCTTTAAACTCGTACAAGAACACCCTGTGCCCTCGATAATCTTCCTAGCTACAATAGTGTATATAGCGGTTGTGAAGGTCGCAGATTTCATGAAGAAAAGGAAAGGAGTCAAACCAGTCAAAGGCGCGCCGGAAAGAAGAGAAGAAGAGGAAGAAATCTTTTTCACCGAGTAACTACCACAATGGTTTTTCAACATTTATTTTTGTTTTTGTAAATTATTGAGTTTATCCTTTGAACTTGGTTTTCCAATTGTTTTATTACGTTGTTTATTTTTTCCATCATCTTTTGGCAGATTTCTTTTCTCTTGCCTGTTTTTCTTACACCGCCTTCTGAGAAAAGTTCGCCGACAGCTTTAAAACTTTCGCTAAAAAGCTTCCAAACATCTCCTTTGAACAAAGGACATGTAAGACATTTTTCAGTTAACTCGGTTAACTGTAGAGGTACGCTTTTTATTGCTGAAACTGTTTGAAAGGGGAGTATCATGGCACACTCTTGTCCTAAAATCTCCATGAGTCTGTCCTGTATCTTTATGATTTGTGTTGGAAGCTTTAATGGAAAAAGATACCCGTTTTGACATTGTAGGAAAAGGAGTGAAAGCTGTGAGAGATAAGCTTGGCAAAGAGCCAAACCTTGAGAGCATCCGCTAACATATAAACGGAACAAATATTCTCCAAATTCTTCTTCCGGTTTCTTACCGTCTGGCTCCATTCTTCACCATTCCTCGGTAAATCTTTTGTACGTAGCCAATAAGTCAACTATGTGTCCAAATATGAGGTCTTTATAAGTTTAGGCGACTGCATGGTCTTTGGTTGCACTAACTTTTTGTTTTCCGCAAAAAGACACACCGTATTGTAATATATTTTTTATCCTTTGCCGCTTGCAGGTCCCATATTTAATGGTCGGTTTTGCGTACGAAATCTTGACAGACAGCATAGTCGAAAGATTGTCCATTGTAGTTTTGAGATAAATGTTATGTCATGGGTTCTTTTAAGTTATTATGGAGTGTAGTCTTCTCGATTTCTGGTGAAGGTCGATTAAAACGGTAACCTTTATATTTGTAAAACACATAGTTGAATAATGGAGTTTTACATAAGATATCATTAGTTGTTTTCTCGCTTTTTCACGTTAGGAATATTTAGGTACTTAGAGGTAGGGAGGTGGTGAAAAGTGAAGAGGGTGAAGACCGGAATACCTGGAATGGACGAAATATTGAATGGCGGTTTCCCTAAGAGGAATGTTGTACTTCTTGCAGGTGGTCCTGGAACAGGTAAAACGATCTTTGGTATGCAGTACCTTTGGGCTGGAATTTCACAGTACGATGAGCCTGGCATATATGTTGCTCTAGAAGAACATCCTGTGCAAGTTAGAATAAATATGGAACAATTCGGATGGGATGTAAGACCGTATGAGGAAAATGGGAAATTTGCAATTGTTGACGGCTTTACTGCAGGTATAGGTGAAGCGGCAAAAAGAGAAAAATATGTTGTCAGAGCACCAGATGATGTACAAGCCTTGGTCGATGTAATTAGGGCAGCAATTAGAGATATAGGTGCAGAAAGAGTTGTAGTTGATTCAGTAACCACACTATACTTAACGAAGCCAGTAGTCGCTAGAAACACAGTTCTTCAAATAAAAAAGGTTCTTAGTGGCATGGGATGCACAGCAATTCTAGTAAGTCAAGTGTCCGTAACGGATAGAGGTTTCGGTGGACCTGGAGTCGAACATGCAGCAGACGGAATAATAAGATTAGACTTAGAAGAAATTAAAGGAGAGTTGCAGAGAAGTTTAATTGTCTGGAAGATGCGTGGAACAGCACATAGCATGAGGAGACATCCTTTTGAAATCACAAATAATGGAATTAGAGTGTTTCCTGATAGAACCGTTTCATTTTAAATAAAATTGAGGAGGGTGGTGGGAAATGGAGGAGGTACCACTTAAACCTATTGGAAGAGAAGAAATACACAAATTGGAAAGCGCACTACTCGTTGGCACACTATTTCGTAGCGAGGTACTAGAAGCATTAAAGAATCCAGAGGAAAGACTAACATGGGTAGACTCCTTAGCAGCAGCAGCAGGAGCCTTAGCAAGAGAGAAAGCTGGAATGTCTGTTCCAGAAATAGCTGAAGACCTCGGTAGAAGCGAAGCGACGATACGCAATCATCTCGCAGGGAAAACAAAGGCAGGCAAACTGGTTAGGGAAACCTATGACAGATTTGTAAGGGAAGGCGTTAAAATAGAAATATTGGAGGCAGAAAAATTATCAAAGGAACTTGAGGAAGAAAGAAAAAAGAGAGAAGAACTGGAGAAAAAATTAAATATGGTCAAAGAAACACTAAATGGCCTATTACAAAAAATATAATCCAAGGAAAGGTGTTACATAGATGGTTAAAGCAAAATTCCTCGTAGATATCAGCGAGGACAACAAATTTGAAGAGAAAATGAAAAATGTCCTTGAGGACAATTTTACCTTACTAAAAATAATGAAAAGAGGACAGAAACTACTGTATTACACGGATGTAGGGATAGTTGAATATGTACCACCTTTAAAGAAAATCATTGTAAGAGCAAAGGACGAAGTAGATACATTGGTAACAGCGCTTCAAGAAGCTGGATTCAAATTAAAGAAAATAGTTTCAGAGCACCCAGTGAAGGGAATAAAAACAGAATAACAAACCTTATTTTCCTAATTCTTTTACATATTTATGTTCTAATTTGGTGAGGTGGATGCTTGATTTTATTTTTAATGCTAAAAATGTTGCGGTTATTGGCGCATCTGATCGCCCCGGCAAGATAGGTTTTGAAATTTTTAGAAACATAGTGGAAGGAGGATTTCAAGGAAAAATCTACCCTATAAACCCAAAAATCACGGAATTAATGGGCCATACATGTTATCGCACAATAAAAGATGTTCCAGATACTGTAGATTTAGCAGTAATTGTTATACCCGCTCCTATCATACCTGAAGTCCTAGAACAATGCGGGGAGAAAGGCGTAAAGGGAGTTATTATAATTTCCGCAGGGTTTAGCGAAGTTGGGAATTTCGAACTTGAAAATAAAATTGTTAACATAGCTAGAAAATATGGAATGAGAATTGTAGGTCCAAATTGCGCGGGAATAGTAAATACTCATCAAAACCTTTTCCCAACAATAGAGGTTCGCCCACCGAAGGGCTTTATTGCATTTGTTTCTCAAAGTGGAGCTCTCGGCGGAGCAATTCTTATGAAAGCTAAAGAGGAACAATTTGGCATAAGTATATTTGCAAGCTATGGGAATGCATGTGATGTAAATGAGTCAGATATTCTAGAATATCTCATGGAAGATGAAAACAGCAAAGTAGTCGTTATTTACATAGAAGCAGTTAAAAACGGTAGAAGATTCATAGAAACATCAAGAAAACTATCCCTTAAAAAACCTTTAATTGGAATCAAAGCTGGAAAAACCGAAGCAGGAACTAGAGCAGTTGCATCACATACAGGAAGCTTAGCAGGACAAGAAAAAATATATGAAGCAGCCTTTAAACAAGCCGGAATAATTTCAGTAGAGGATTTTGACGAAATGTTTGATATATCAAAAGTTCTTCTACATCAACCACCAGCAAAAGGAAACAAAATCGCAATTATCACTAATAG
>JAEOSG010000192.1 GCA_016840485.1 Candidatus Baldrarchaeota archaeon | reverse complement strand
AAAAAGAACAGCAAGTCAACCAAAATCCTCAAATCACGCAACTCTTCCGAAACAACCATTTCAAAAAATCTTAATTAAAAAAGAACAGGTCTATAAATGAAAAGTGATAAATCTTTTTTATTTTTCTAAATTTTGGCTAAGACAATTAGAAAACTTGATTTAGCACTGTAAGTTAAACTAGTCTCCAGTTTAACTTATGGTTTTGTATATATGTAGTGTGTATTTTCCGCATCCTGCTGTTGCTAGGGTTCCTGTATGAAGGTATTTTCCTAGTGTTAGAAGTTTGAATATCCATTTTGCTATTTCTTTGTTTTCGTATAGTTTTGGATTTATTTGATGTTGTGTAAGCCCTTTTATGAATGGTCCATATTTTTCCCATTGCTTTCTTTCTAATGAGTATTTTGTGAGATAAATGGTTCTTACTTTTATTATTTGGTTTTTTATGTTTTTTTCTGCTGTTTCCGCTATTTTTGTTGCTGTTTCAGGTGTCAGTGTCGGTTTGTTTAGATGATAGTGCATTGTTAGGCTGTATTTTCTTGCGAGATTTCTTATTATATGATGTACCTCCAGTCTTAATACGGGTTTGCCACCGTATCTTACCATTGTAGGTGTTTCTAAAAGTAGTTGAATGGTATCCGGCCGTTTTTCCACTATTTTTTCTGCTGTTTCTTCTATTTGTCTCATTGCGATATCTGTTTTTAATGCTTTATTATCATAGTTTAGATATCCTTCATTTTCATTGTAAATTGGTGTTCTTTGGTCTGTTAAATCGTTTTCGGCTACAATTTTTTTAATTTGAAAGGTTCTTCTCTCATTTAACTTTTTATCTCGACCTAAACCCATTTGGCTCATGCATTTTAGAACCAAGATCATAAAGGGTTCTAGATTTATTGCCCGTTTTCCTATTAAATTTAGGTAGAAAATGAATTTTCTATTTTCTTGGAGTCGTAATGGCTCTAAGGTGTAAGGTTTTGTTATTCCTTCCAGTTTTCTTGCTATTAGTGGATTTTTGAAAAGTTTGGGCGAGGTTTCAAATATGTACTGGTATTCGCATGTTTTTTGTGATGAGCATTTTTCACATGTTTTTTTGTTTTTTCTGCAGAGAATATGTTTTAAACATTGACCAAAGATGCCTCGTAGGATTGTACCTGTCCATTGTGGTATTTCATAGTTTTTGTCGAATTCTGCTTCTATTTTATATCTTCTTATCAATGAGCCCCCTCACTTTGTCAAATTTTTTCTTGGATATCTAGGTATAGTTCTGCAAGTTCGGTTAGTTTTATTTTCTTTTTACCATGTGGCCCTCCAGGTTCTCTTCTGACCATGCCTAGCTTTTCGAGTTTTTTAACATATTGGCTTACCATGGATTTTGTTCTTCTTTTATATGGGGTACTTAATCTTCTTGCTAACTCTGTGATTGATTCTGCTTCGCCTTTCTTTAATTCTTTTAATATTGTTAATGCAAAAGTGCCTAGTTTCTTTGTCAGGCTTAATTTTCTTGTTGGTATTTCTATTGGTCCTATTGGCGGCCCGTCTTTTCTATGTAATATGTATATGACTTTTCCTCTTTCTATATCTGCAGCGAGCTGTGCTCCTAAGCTCATTGTTCTCGTTCCGCAACTCATGTTTATTACAGGGTCATAATCTTCGTGAGTTTTTATGGTTTTTAAAGTCTTTCTAAGGACATCAAATAAATCGAATGGTTCGACCTTTATTATTTCAACTGGAATTCCATAAGTTTTTTGGATTTTTGTTTCTAACTCCTTAGCGTATGTCATAGTGTCTTTTGAGGGCATTAATACTACTTTGTCTGTTTGACATCTTGCTAGTCCTATTTCTATTGGTTTATTATGTTCTCCTACAGTCGCGATGTATAAGATCTTTTTTGCCAACTTTTTCCTCCCCAGCTATCTTAGGTCGTCATTAAACTGTTAAGTTTTTTCATTAAACCGTTCAATTTCATCTTATAACCGTTTAAATAAATAACAATTTCTCTATTTTATCATCTTTTCATTTGATGATTACAATGGACTGGAAGAGAATACTACTAATAATTGCGGTTCTCGCTATCTTCACTACTTTCATCGTAACAGGTGCCTCAGCTTGGCCACAAAACGATCCATGGCCAGTCCCTGGAGGGTAAATTGACAGCCCTACGGCGCCTGCGATGTACATTAATCCTAATCTTATTTTTTTTCTTCCGAGTTTTCTGTTAAAACAATTATTTCTCCGTTTCTGAATACTATAATCCTCGCTTGTTTTTTATTTTTTTTCAGTTTTTTTATGATGTTTCGGAGTTTTTCATTCTTCCTTTCGTTTTTTCTGTTTGTCATGTTTTTCCCTTGCTAGATTTGCTCAATAAGTGTAAAAGAAGTTGGAGAAATTAAAATATTATACTATTTATTTCTGTAGCTTTCTGATTGGAATTAGGCTTGTTTTCGTTTTTGTCTTTGAGTTGAAGAGTTTCTTCCATTTTATATTGTTATTTTCGTTCTTTTTCTGTTTTGTGTTCTGTTTTCCTTGATAATGTTCTGGTGTCGATAACACTTTTAGCTGCTTTATATAAGTATTCTATGGTTATGTTATTGATGTTTAGAGGGGATCTATGTTGGATTTGAATGAGGTTTTTAAGGGGTTTGTTAACTCTGCGGCTAGGGTCCTGAATGTTAAGGTTCCGGCTAGGGTTCCAGAGGTTTCTTTGGGTGATTTTGGTTTCAATCTGAATGGTAGGTGGTTTGGTGTCTGCAGAGAAAGTGATGTTGTTTTTGTTTCTAGGGAGCTGGTTGATGCAGGTTTGTTGAGGGGTGTTTTGGCTAGGGAGGCTTTTCGGCTTTTTATGCCTAAATGTTTAGAAGGTGTTGAGGAGGCTGGTGATTTAGCTTGGGAGTTTGCTAGGTTGCAGCTTCGCGGCGATGAGGAGAAGCTTTGGGTTTCTACATGGTTTAAGGTTAGTCCTAAGGTTTTTGTTAAGAATATTGTTTACTATGCTCCTTTTGGTTTTCCTATTTTTGAGAAACTGTCTGGTGGCCGTTTTTTGGAGGAAGTTTTTAAGATTTTTCGACAGCTTGATGTTTACCGTTATGATTTGAGTTTTGAGGAATATGTTGAGGTTTTAGAAGAGTTTATGTCGAATTTCCCTTATGTTTTGGATGATTTTGAGAGAGGTGTTCTTCAGGTTTTTTTGAATAATCCTAGTTTGTCTAGGCAGGAGTTGGCTGAAAGGGTTGGTAGACATGTTTCGAAGGTTTCTAGGGTTGTTTCCCGTTTAAAGTCTCTGTATGTTTTACGTAGTTATCCTACGGTTTTTCTCCCTAAAATTGGCTTAAGAACGTTTGTTTTTGTTTTTCAACCCAAATTTGAATATAGGGATTACATTCTAGATGTTCTTTATGAGTGTCCGTTTCTTTATAGTGTTTTGGAGGCTGTTGACGGTAATATGCCAGTTATAGCGTTTTTCTGTGCACCTTACGGGTTTGAGCGATGTTTAGGAAAGTTTGCAGATAGGCTTCGAAAGCTTGGGTTTGTGGATTTTGCTGATTGGTTTTTGAGGTTTGAAGTTTACAAGCATTACGGGTTTAGGTTTTATGTTCCTAAGGTTGGTTGGAGGATTGAGTGGGAGGCTTGGGCTCTCTGGTTTAAAAAAGTTTTGCTTGAAGGAGAGTACTATGAGATTTTGGGTGTTGAGGGTCCTATATTTGAGGATGTTAAGACTGAGAGGTTTGATAGTGTTGATTTGAAGATTTTGGATTTTGTTTGGATGAATAGGGTTGCGGATGTTCGTAGTGTTCGGGAAGCTTTGAAAATTAGTATGAATAATGCGGTTGAAAGGCTTAGGGATTTAAAGTCTCGTGGCATTATTGTTAGAAGAGCTGATGCCTCTAATATTGGTTTGAGCGAGATCGTTGTTTTTAAAGCTGAGATGAATGATGAGGTTTATCGTGCTTTTATTGCAGCTCTGGATGATTTGCCGCTTCATTTTACGAGTAAACTTCAAGGTGAGCGTGGAGATGTGGTTTTAAGTATTGTTTTTCTCCCTGAAGGTGGGGGTATTTGGTTTGCTAAGGTTTTGAAAAAATATTTTGGCAAGCCTTTCAGGTTATGGTTTGGCCGATATGTTTCAGGTATAACTTTTAAGCTTCCTATTGGTCTTTATGATTATAGGAGGAGGAAATGGAAAATACCTGCTGAAATCTTAAGTTTAAGGTAGGTTTACGGCTGTGAAAATTCTAATTCTAGGTTTAATAACAACCGTTGAAATCTTCTGGGAAATGGGATTTCTTCATATGGCATTATCGAGCTTTCCTTATCTTAGCTGCTATCTGAAGTTTAATATTTCTTCCAAGAGATCGGTGTAAGCATTTTGTCCACTTGGAGCATATATGCAACTCTACGCAAGAGTTAGAGCCCTTGGAATAAAAGTTGACCTTGGAGATGCAAAAAGTATAAACAATGTATATGTTTGCTTCGTCGAGGCTTCTATTGATTCTGAAAATTTATATATTTATTTGGTGGTTTTTAAGATTATGAGAGTTGACAGAGTTATTGCAC
>JAEOSG010000191.1 GCA_016840485.1 Candidatus Baldrarchaeota archaeon | reverse complement strand
GGTTGGGTGTGGTTTGCTTAAGGAAGGTTGTAAAATGCTTGGATACATTGCTTTTGCAGCTGGTATTGTTATTATTGGCTGCCATATTGTTATTTTACCAATAGTTATTTGGACGTACCCGCTAAGTGCGATAGCTATACCCGAAATGGTGGCAGCGGTTTCAGCAACTATCTGGGTGATTGTTTTTGCTTTAAAAATCTTGTTAAAAGGGTCATTGAAGTAAGGGCTTGATTTTAAACTGGCTAGACTTATATATTTGGTGTTTTGATTTATGTTTGGTGATAGCTATGCCGGTGTTGGAGATTAAGGTGGATATGCCTAAAGATTCAAACGTTATAATTGGTACTTCACATTTTATAAAGACTGTGGAAGACTTGTATGAGGCTATGGTGAACAGTGTCCCTAACATAAAGTTTGGAATAGGTTTCTGCGAGTCTTCTGGCCCATGTCTAGTTAGAAGAGAGGGGAACGATCCGGAGCTTGTCGAAGCAGCCGCTAAAAACGCTTTTAACATTGGAGCTGGACACATGTTCCTGATATTCATTAGGAACGCGTACCCGATAAATGTGCTTCATGCGATAAAAAGGGTTCCAGAAGTATGCACAATTTACTGTGCCACCGCAAACCCGGTTAAAGTGATTGTTTACGAAGATGAAGATGGAAACAGAGCTCTTCTAGGAGTTATAGATGGATTTAGAAGCAAGGGGATTGAAGAAGAAGAACATGTTAAAGAAAGAAAGGAGTTTCTCAGGAAAATCGGGTATAAACTGGCGCCTTAAAACCCTAAAGGTTAAATATTAGTTTGCTTTTATTTTGACCATCAAAAACGTGGAGACAAGCTTAATTTAAAACTATTTTTTATTAACAGTACAATTCACATATAAGATTCGCGACTTATTACAGTTCCATTTATATACGTTTGTTAACATTAAAATAGTGATCGTTGAGGTGCAAATTCTTGGCCACATTAAAAAACGAAGTTAAACGTGTAATTAAAGAAGAACTACCGAAAATACTATTAGAGGACCCATTATTCCGAACCCAAATCATAGGTATATTAACTGAAGCCTTTGCAGCAAAAGGCGACCTAAACAAAATAATCGGTGAGATTAAGGCTCTTCGCGAGGATTTTAACCGGGAAACAATAAAAATGTGGGGAGAAATCAAGGCTCTTCGCGAGGAGACTGTTAAGCTTCGGGAGGATTTTGCTCGCGAGACGGCTAAGCTTTGGGACGAGGTTAAGGCTCTTCGCGAGGATTTCAATATTGGCATGGAAAATTTTGCACATTATTTGCAAGCTTTAGGTGCACGCTGGGGGATCTATGCGGAGGATGCTTTCAGAGAAGGTGTCCGTGCGCTGCTTGAAAAATATTTTGGTGTTAGAGTCGAAAAATGGACTTACTACGATTCTGAAGGTTATGTTTTTGGTCGACCTAGTATGGTTGATATCGATTTAGCTATCATTGATTCCAAACATGTTTTGATTGAAGTGAAGTCGAGTGTTAGTCGTGGTGATGTTGGCACTTTCATTAAAACTGCTTCATTATATAAGAGAGTCTTCAATGTTGAACCAGAACTTATGATAGTTTCCCCCTTTGTAGATGATAGAGCTCTAAAACTCGCTAAAGAAGCAGGTATAAAGGTTTATACATCATTAGATAAATTTAGAAAAAGACGAACTAAATTCCCTTGAGGTACAAAGCAATATTATCTTTGAATCCAAAAATTCTTAGTATTTAGTAATACTTCGGTCATATTAACTCTATTGTGCCTGGAGGTTTTGTTGTAATTTCGTAGCCAACATACTTTACAATTTTTTGTTGCATCGTTATTTCCGCAATTTTTTCAAGGTCTTTTCTCGGTACGTTTGCTGGGGTCGCAGTCATAAAATCTTTTGTTAAAACAGCTCTAATAATTACAGCATCCCCTTTACCGTAGTCTCCGGTAATTCTGGTTACGACGCGAGTTATCTCTGGATATAAACTGGTTAAGTGGCTCTGCAATTTTAGTAGATTAAAGTATGTGTCATCTACATCTATACCTAGGATTTTTCCAAATACTCTACTATCACCTTTCACACCAATTGTTAACACATCAAATAAGAAGCCCTTTTTCACAAAGTTTCCCCTATTTGGTATTAAAGAAGCGAAATACTGTGAATAATTATATTTGCCAAGAATTTTACTAACCACGTCGGTAATTTCCTTAAGAGTTTTTAATCGCCGCTGAGTTATTTTACCTAAAATCCGAATAGCTAGTCCAGGTCCAGGGAAAGGTTGACGATTCACAATAAAATCAGGTAGTCCAAGTTCTTTTGCTAATATTCTAACCTGATATTTGAATAGGGGTCGAAGCGGTTCTACAACTTTCATACCAAGTTTTTCAGGTAAACCCCCAACATTATGATGCAGCTTTATGAACCCGGGCCCAGAGACATCGTCGCCACGGGTAGATTCGATTACGTCAGGTGCAATTGTTCCTTGAATCAAATATTTTGCACCGATTTTTCTAGCTTCCTTTTCGAAAAACTCTATGAACAGTTTTCCAATGATCCTTCTTCTCTCATCTGGATCTAAAACATCTTTAACAGCTTCAAAAAAGGTCTTTGAAGCGTCGATATAGGTTACGTCGAAGAGATCGGTATCCTTTACCCACCCGTCTTCATACCTCATGAACCCGTGATCTATGTAAACTATGTGCACATCTATGCCAGCTTTCTGGGCTAATGCAGCGCAAGTTGTGGAATCTACCCCACCTGACAAAGCTAAAATTGCTGGTCCTTTAACTGTTCTCCGCAGTTCCTCTGTTATTTGGTCTATGTATTGTCTTACATCCCATTTTTTAGGTTTTTCACCACATATTTTGAAAGCGAAATTTTTGAATATTATGTCACCGTTAATGGTGTGTGAGACTTCTGGGTGAAACTGTACTCCGTAAATGTTTTCCCCTACTCGGAAAGCTGCGATTTTACATTTTTCAGTTGAACCTATAATTTCTCCACCTGGTATTGAGAAAACTGCGTCGCGGTGACTCATCCAAACAATTTCCTCTCGTCCTAAACCTTCAAATAAAACATCTTCTTTCGGATAGAATAAGGTGAATCCAAACTCAGGGGTGCCTTTTTTAACTTCTCCGCCTAAAAGATAAGCAATAAGTTGATGACCATAACAAATTCCTAAGATAGGTACCTTTAAATCGAAAATTCTCTTATCAATTTTCTTAGCCTTCTCCTCGTAAACAGAGTAGGGTCCACCGCTTAAAATAATTCCCTTAAGGTTTGGTATTTTTTCAAGTTCTTCGAAATTTTTAACGTTGATGGCTTCAACGCCGAGTTCAGCTAAACGATTCCTTATAACGTGTACATATTGACCGTGAAAATCAATTATAGCAATCATTATAATCCCTAAGCACTATTTGGATAGTTAATTTTGTGAAGAATTGTAGTCTTATGTTCAAGATTTAAATTGTGTTTTTATAGGTTTCTTTTAAATGAAAATCAATACACTTATATAGTACAAATTGTACCATGCAAGTGTGATAAAAATTGAAAGCAGTACACGAAATTTTAGGCATACCTTCCACGCATAGAATTCTTGAATTACTTGCAATATGGGGTGAGCTAACCGTAGATGAAATCGTTGAAAAAGCAAAGTTAAGTAGAAATCAAATTTACAATGTTTTAAAAATGTTAATTGAAAACGGGTTTGTTGAGAAAGTTAATCGAGGAAAATATAAACTAGCTAGTAACCCTAGAACAAAGCATCTAGCCATGTTTTACAAGGAAAGCATAATTATGCAAATTGGCAGTTACTTTCAATCAATAATAGAAGGACAAGAAAAAGCGGATCCAGAAAAATTAACGGAAATAATTGAAAAATACGAACCAATATTAAAGGAACACTTCAAATGGATTATGCATTCCCTAATAGAGATGAATCTAATTGATTGAATACTGGTACACAGACAAGTTACATAAATTATTTAACAAAGCCAAAAACCTAGTAGAAAATTCTCTAAAAATAAAGCTACCAGAAGTAAAAGTTTATATTTCTACAGAAAAATACCTCGTTGAAATTTTAACAAACATTTACTTTGAGAAAGGTTACACTAAGAAAAAAGCTCAAAAAATGGCAGTTAAACAAGCAAAATTTATACGTGGACTATACATCAGGAAAAAGAAAACCATATTTCTGAAGGAAGATGTAGGTGAAAATCTTCAAACCTTGGTTCACGAATTACTGCACGTAGTGCAAAAATGCGATAGATCACCTATAAGAAAGGAGAAAATAGTTGTTTTTCTCACTTACTTGATCCTAAAAGATAGGTTTGAGCATGATTGCTTAACAAGAAAAATTGTCGAAGAGTGGCAAAGAAAAATAAGCAATAAAAGTGTAGAAATAGTAAAACGTAGACTATTACAAGAAGGGGATTGCAACAATATTTAGGCTGACCTTTACGTACCATGTTTACATGTGGTCGCAGTAAGTTTTGAAATAAGCCGATGAAACAGTAAAAGTTTTCCTAGAACTTTTTATCTACTTATTTTAAT
>JAEOSG010000061.1 GCA_016840485.1 Candidatus Baldrarchaeota archaeon | reverse complement strand
TGGGAGAAAAAACGTTAAAATATCTCAAGGATCTAGCTGAAGAATCTAAGTACATAGGAGAAGTTAGAGGAAAAGGATTGATGATCGGAATTGAAATTGTCAAAGACAAAGAGACGAAAGAGCCATCAAAGGAATTAACAGCAAAGATACAGTTGAAATGTTTCAAAAAGGGACTTATAGTTTGGAAAGCTGGTCACTACGCTAATGTAGTGAGGTTTCTTCCTCCACTAGTGATTACAGAAGAACTTATGGAAAAAGGACTTGAAATATTTAGAAATTCATTAAAGGAAGTCGAAAAAGAGTAATCATTTACTTTCTATACACTACACAAATATCATTTTTAATCTTACAAACAATATAATTTGTTCTATCTTCTTTAAAATAAAAATGGCTTGAAAAATTATTTGGTTTTTTCTATGCTTCTTCTTCTCTTTCCATGTTCCCTGGAAAGATCATCCAGTAAAAAACTAACGTCCGCTGATATATGTGCAACCTTTTTTGAAACAGTTTCATAAAGCTCGCTTAAAAGCTCTTCTAACTCTACTAATTTACTAAGCTCAATCTCTTCACTCTCAATTACACTGTTTATCTTTGCCAACTTCTCACTTAGTTTTAATCCTGTTATAGTCTCTAGAGTCATTTCTGTAACCGTCCTTCTGCGAGTCTCCGTGAGTGAATCTTTTTCTTGTAGGGCTCTTTTACTAAAAGAGAAAAAAAGATCTTTTAGTTTTGTGTCCTCTACTTTTTGAGCTACTTTTTCGTAGAATTTTGAGATTTTCTCTTCCATATTTGTTAAAATTCCCATTAACTCACTGAAAGTATATTCTTCTTCACTGGTCATTCTGCTACCACCATCTTGTTACTACGACTTTTTTATCCGTGAAGAAGTCAACACAATCTATCTGGCCATGGAGAACACCAAAGAACGAGTCTTTCATACCTGCAAACGGGAAGAACGCCATAGGAGCAGCTATACCAATATTAATTCCTATGTTTCCTGCCTGCACCCTACGTCTAAATTCACGAGCCCACTTACCACTCGAGGTGAAAATGCACGCCTCATTTCCATAATTACTCTTATTGATCATTTCTATTGCTTCATCAAGGTTTTCAGCCCTTAATATACATGCAACAGGTCCGAAGATTTCCTCTTTGGCGATTGTCATGTCAGGTGTAACGTCGTCGAAAACGCTTGGACCTAGGAAGTATCCATTGGGATACTCTTCCACTTTTACATTTCTACCATCAAGTATAAGTTTGGCTCCTTCCTCAATGCCCTTTTCTATATATCCTATTATACGTTCCTTGGCTCTTTTTGTAACTACAGGACCCATATTTACACTTTCATCCAATCCATATCCTAATTTTAGTCTTGAGGCCGCCTCTACAAACTTTTTCTTTAAAGGTTCATATATATCGCCAACAGCAACTAAATTTGCGCCTGAAAGACATCTCTGACCAGTGTTTCCAAAGAACGAACTCATGAGAGTTGGAATAGCTTTTTCCAGATTCGCATCCGGCATAACTACTATAAAGTTCTTCGCACCAGCTTGAACTATAGCTCTTTTACCGTGTTCTGCAGCTAACTTATACACGTGTCGGCCAACTCGCGTTGAACCAACAAATGTCACACCTTTCACATCTGGGTGCGTTATTAATGTTTCTGCTACATCTTTGCTTCCATGCACAACATTTACAACTCCAGGAGGTAAGCCTACTTTTTCCATGACTTTCATTGTCCAATGCATTGGTACTGGTGTTATTTCGCTAGGTTTTATAACGACTGTACATCCTAGGACAATTGCATATGGCATAAACCAAAACGGCACAAGAGCTGGAAAATTAAATGGTCCAATTATTCCAAATACACCTAATGGTTCTCTAATGAGTGTTTCGTCGATGCCAGCTGCTATTTGATCCATATGTTCACCCTTAGATAGAGAGTATGCTACAGCGCATGCAGCTTCTACGTTTTCAATAAGTCTTCTCGTCTCGCCTCTGCTTTCATCTATGATTTTACCGTGGTTTTGTGTTGTTATCCGCGAAATTTCCTCAGCATGTTCTTCAAGTACGTTTTTAAGCTTAAAGAGATACTGTATTCTTGAGGGCATTGGGAGTTCTCTCCACTTTTCAAAGGCCTCTTTGGCAGCCTCTATTGCTCTTTCAACTTCTTCTTTCGTTGCAAACGGTACCTCTGCTATCACTTCATCTTTTGCCGGGTTCATCACGGGATGTACATCCGTAGACTCAGATTCCACCCACTCTCCATCAATATAAAGCTTCAATCTCCCGTAGTGTTTCTTAACTTCTTCTAAAACAACCATTTCTTCCCCTCCAAATTTTAACTGTTTAGATTAATTAATAAAAACAATTTGGAGTGTTTAATAGAGTTGGATAACTTTATTCCTCAACCTCCTTATCTGCGATTTTTAACACGTCGCTGAAGATCTCCATAGCTTCATCTACTTGTTCTTCCGTAATGATAAGCGGCGGTGCGACTATGAAGTGGCTAATCCATCCCAGTAGGTATAGTCCGCGTTTTAACATTTCTTTGCTAAGTTCAACAACTTTAAGTGGTTTTAAAGCAGCTTTATCAGCCCTGGTGTTGAAAGGCTTCTTTGTTCTCCTGTTTTTAACTATTTCTACAGCCCAGAAATGCCCAAGGCCTCTAACATCGCCGATACATTTATGTTCTTCCCAAAGCTCATGAAGCCTCTTCTTTAAATATTCACTTACCCTCTTAGGAAGACCGCTGGCTACAAGTTTCTTATATTCCTCTATGACCGTAGGAACAGGAGCTAGAGACATGGGATGTGCAGCATATGTATGTCCATGTGCGAGAAATCGTTCCTCGAAGTACTCTGCAATTTCACGTTTTGTTACTGTAACACCTAGAGGCATATATGCTCCAGTGCAACCTTTGGCCGTCGTTAATATATCGGGCACAACTTTCCAGTGATTTATTGCAAACCACTCACCAGTACGATACCATCCACTCATAACCTCATCAACGATGAGAAGAACATTGTTTTCGTCAGCGATTTCCCTTAAACGTGGGAAATATTCCTTTGGCGGAACAATTATACCATTGGTGCCAACCACCGGCTCCACGAAAATCGCAGCAACATTACCCTCGTTCTTAATCATATAGTCAACGTACTCAGCACATTGAATACTACAGTCGGGATATTCCAGTTTAAATGGACACCTATAGCAGTAGGCATCTGGCGCAAAAATTACGCCAGGTATTTTGCTAACTGGTTCAGCAAACCATCGCCTTGGATCTCCCGTTAAAGCTATACTTGCAGCGGTGGAACCATGATATGAGTGGTATCGTGAAATGATCTTATACTTGTTTTGCGACGAAAAGTATTGTCTAACAATTTTTATTGCTGCTTCGTTTGCCTCTGTACCAGAAGTGGAGAAGAAGAATTTCTCCAGACCCTTAGGCATAACTTCAAGTAAAGCTTTTGTAGCCTTTGCCTTAATCTCGCAAACGAATGAGGGAGCAATGTATGGTATTTTTCGTGCTTGTTCGCATATAGCTTCAATTATAGCTTTATTTTTGTGGCCAAGATTTGAGCACATAAGCTGTGAAGAAAAATCAAGATATCTTTTGCCCTCTGCATCATAAAAGTAGACTCCTTGAGCATCTGTGACAAATACAGGGGTTTTCCAATCTCTTTGCGGTCGCCAAGTACCATATGTGTGCTCCACTATTATCTTTATTAATTCATCCCCTTCACCCATTGTGGATTCCAGCCTTTAGAGATATTTTATAATTTGCATTGCTATTTATTAGGAAGTTTTCTATTTAAATCTTTTTAGTTAAGTATAATAACCAAAAATTTTAACCATTTACTAAACATTGTACAACCAACTTCATTATTATATAAACCTCAGATTCTGCTTGGGTGGGGGATGCTATTAATTGGGAGTAGCGCGCACTACGCTAAGGAACGATGATATGTTATCCTTTATCGGTAAAACTACTAGAGGGACCCCCTTATTCATAAATAAGATATTTCTTTCTGCAGACTTAAAGATAGCAACGGGCGTCGTAACACCGCATTTTCATGCAAGTTTTGGTGGGGGTTGCAAAAGTGTTTTACCAGGTGTTTCGGGCAGAATAACAATACTTAGAAATCATCGTTTTGATATGGTAGCTTATGAAAAAGCAAGATATGGCGTAACCGATGGTAATCCAATTTATGAGGATATTGTGGAGGCAGGTGTAAAAAGTGGATTACGTTTCATTATAAATACGTCTGTGGATTCTATGAAAAACTTAACGCATATTTTTATGGGTGAACCAGTAAAAACTCACAAAAAGGCCACAAAAATAGTTACTAAAGATATTAAGGTTGAATTTAGCGATCTTTTTGATATAGTTATTACGAGTAATGGTGGATACCCGCTCGACAGGAATTTATACCAAGCGGTAAAGGGGATAGCAGTCGCAGAATTAATGGTAAAACGTGGAGGCACAATAATTTTAGTAAGTGAATGTATAGATGGTGTTGGACACAAGACTTTCCAAGAATTTTATGTCGCATGGTAAAAAACCACAAGATATACTAGATAGAATAAAAAGAGAAGAGCCCTTAGAGGATCAAGATAACATCCAAATCTTAGCTAGAGCGCTTACAAAGGCGAAAATAATAGTCGTGTCCGATGGAGTAAAAGCTGATGTAATAGAAGAAATGAAAATGATTAGCGCCAAATCTGTAGAAGAAGCATTGGAAATGTGTGGTTGGTATCCAAATAAAGAATTAAAAGTTGGCATAGTACCAGCGGGCCCATACGTACTACCAGTTAAAAATCTGTCTTAGGATATGGTGATAAATGTGATAATCAAGAATTTGGAAGAACTTTTATCCCATGGGAATGTTAAGGGGAGAGAGATTGTCCTTGACATTATCGAACATTCTTTGAGGGAGGCAAATTCCTACAATCTAACTAAAAAGTTGGTAAAATACAAAAATGGTATCCTAAAGATAAAATCATTAAGCTACGATCTTTCAAAAGTAAACCACATATATGTTATTGGCGCAGGTAAAAACTCTACCTTCATAGCAGCTGCTCTAGAAGAAATTTTAGGAAATAGAATAGACGAGGGAGTTATCATAGAGAAGAGAGGATGGGGTTGTAAGACCGATAAAATATCTATTATAGAGGGAGGCCACCCACTACCGGACGAAAACGGTCTTAAAGGAACTGAAGAAATTATTAGGATAGCGGAAAGAACCAAAAAAGGAGACCTCGTTTTTGTATGTATTACGGGAGGTTGCACCGCTCTTACTTTGCTGCCTCCCAAGGATTTAAGTTTGGAAGACGTTAGAGCAGTCTCAGATTTGCTTTTAAAAAGTGGCGCGCCTATAGAAGATATAAATACTGTAAGAAAACACCTTTCAAGGGTAGGAGGGGGGAAACTATCCATATTGCTTCATCCAGCTGAAATAATTAGTTTAATAGTTGTGGACGAAGTTGCAGGATTGCCATGGGGTCCCACGGTGCCTGACGCAACTACTTTTTCTGATGCTATTAAAGTGTTAAAAAAGTACGATTTATGGGATAAGATACCCGGTTCAGTTAGGAAGTACTTTGAAAAAGCAGATCCGAATGAGGAGACGCCAAACGTTAGCGACTTTAAACGTGTAGGTGTAAAGGTTCATAATCTTATATTGGCAAATAATGAGGTTATATGTAAAGCAGCTGAGGAAAGAGCGAAAAAACTGGGAATAAATGCGGCAATATTCTCAACTACTGTGGAGGGAGAAGCAAAGGAGGTAGGCATAGTTTTAGCAAGTATAGCTAAAGAAATTGAAAAAAGGAATAGACCTTTTAAGCCTCCTTTTGTTCTTATTGCAGGTGGAGAGACGACCGTTACTATTCAAGACAAGGCTGGAGAGGGAGGAAGAAATCAGGAACTTGCTTTAGCGGCAGCTACAAAAATATCTGGTAGTAGAAATATTGTCATCACCTCAATAGGTACTGATGGTACCGACGGACCTACCGATATAGCTGGTGCAATTGTCGATGGCTATACGGCAGATAGAGCAAAAAACATTGGAATCGATATGTTCGAGCATTTAAAGAAGCACGATTCATCCTATGTATTCAAACAGTTAGGAGATGCCATATATACGAACCCCACAGGAACGAATTTGATGGATCTTGTGGTGATTTACGTCGGAAAATGAAATAAATTAAATTAGAAAGTATTCTATTGGCTTTTGTACTAGCATATAGGCTGTCTATAACTTCTTCCAGCATATTTAGCTGATTTACCTAATTCTTCCTCTATTCTAAGCAACTGATTAAATTGCGCTGTTCTTTCGCTCCTGCATGGCGCCCCATTCTTTAACTGCCCCGCATTTACTGCTACAGCTAGGTCTGCTAGCCAATTATCTTCAGTTTGTCCAGACCTTTCAGATACTATAACGCTATAGCCGTGTTTAAGAGCAAGAGATGCGGCATCCAATGCTTCGGTTAACGTCCCAACTTGGTTAACTTTTAGTAAAAGAGCGTTGGCTGCACCTATTTCTATACCTTTCATTAATCGCTTAATGTTTGTGGCAAAGAGATCATCGCCAACTATCTGAACGTTTAAAGTCTTTGTGATTTCAGCAAAACCTTTAAAATCGTCTTCATGGAAGGGATCCTCGATGGATTTGAGAGGAAAAGTTTTTACGAGATCTTCGTATACCTCTAAAAGTTCTTCGCGAGTGAGTTCTTTACCCATTAAATGATATTTACCCTTTTTCTCATCGTACAGGTGGCTAGCTGCTGCATCCATCGCAAGTACGAACATTTCCTCATATCCAAGTTCCTCTATCGCTTTTAATATAATTTCGAACGCATCTCTGGGATCCTTCATCCCTGGAGGAGCGTAAGATCCCTCATCACCTACGTTTAGAGCGTATTTTGAGTATTTCTTGGCAAGTAATTCTCCTAGTTTGAAGTAAACTTCTGTACCAATTCTTATGGCTTCAGAAAACGATTTGGCTCCAATCGGCATTGCACTGAATTCTTGGAAATCTAAATCTGTTGCAGCTAATTTTCCACCAGTAATAAGAATTAACATAGGTACTGGAAGCATGTGCGCATTTGGACCACCTATATATCTATAAAGCGGAAGAGAAAGTGCATTTGCTGCAGCTTTAGCAACTGCAAGTGAAGTGGCAACGATTGCATTAGCCCCTAATCTGGATTTGTTTTCTGTTCCATCAAGTTCAATCATAACGGCATCGATTTCTCGCTGATTTCTAACATCTCTTCCCCTTAATGCAGGTGCAATAATTTCTTTAATGTTTTTTAATGCTTTCAGAACACCCCTACCCGCGTATCTAGCGTTCCCATCTCTTAATTCAAACGCTTCATACCTCCCCCTTGAACGTCCTGACGGCGCATCAGCCCGACCTAGGACATTATCTTCAGTAATTACATCAACCTCTATTGTGGGGTTTCCCCGGCAATCAAGTATTTCTCTTGCTTTAACTTCTTTAATTTTAAAACGTGTATTATCATTCATTTTTATCACTTTCATGGTTCTTACACAATATTTCCAACAATGTTATTGTCATCTATTGCTACGATCTAATTAATATTTGTTTCATCTTCAGTTTAGTTTCTAAATGTTTTCTGATATGTAATCATTTTGTAAAATATTTTATTTAGGTCGTATAATCATCCTTTTCGAGGGAGGTGATAAGAATGAGGGTAGAGAACGAGAATGTAAATCTCTTACCTCAACATGTAAATAAGCTATACTCTTTCTCTAAACTTGGCTAGATTAGCAACCAACACATATTCTGCTTTTCGACATAATATTTTTCATGACTTAGCTTGACCAACTTTCCACCTGTTAGTTTAGCCTTAGTCACGCGCGAATTTAATTAGGATATTACATTTAGTTAAAGTTATAAGACACCTATACAATTAAATATCGATATAGTAGACCTTTTGACTTTTAAATCCAAGAGTCAATGTTCCTGAGGGGGATTCCCTTAAAAACCTTAATTTAAATTGCAGGCCATCTCTATGCAAATATAATAAATCTATATGTAGCGGGAACCAATTGGCAAGTACTTAATAAAGGAATTAAAATTTGATATTGAAAGGATGTGGAATGTATGAAGGGAGAAGGACGAAAAATTCAGCTAGATAATGTTGATATTGAAATTTTAAAGGTTTTACAGGCCGATTGCAGAGCCACCTTGGATCAGATGTCAAAAACGCTTAAGGTCCCAAAATCCACCTTACATTATAGAATAAAGAGACTAGAAAAATTGGGGATCATTGAAGGATACTACGCTAAGATTAATCCCGCAAAACTTGGAAAGGAGTATATAACTGTTACACTTGTTAGAGCAAAATATGGTCCAGGATACCACAAAAAGGTTGGAGAAAAACTGTCTAAATTACCTGGAGTCTGGGCGGTATATTTTGTACTTGGAGACACAGATTTCATAGTTTTAACCAGATCTGATAGCAGAGAAGCTTTCATGAAAACACTAGAAAAAATGATAAACAGTAAGGAAATCGAAAGAACCTCAACAATGGCAGTTGTCGAAATAATAAAGGAGGATCCAAGAATTGATCTTCAGCATGAAACAGAAACAGAAGATTAAACCGTTCTATTTATATGAGCGTTAAATTACTTCTGCAGGTAAGATTAAATTTTAAATGCACTAAATGCTAAAGATTTGAACTTATATTTCGGAACCTTAAATGTAAAATCATTATAATAGTTTTTAATTTGATTTCAAAATGGTATATTAATGGTTTTTTTACTCTCGTCTACCTAAATTGATTCATAAACTAAATAATTCTCTCCGCCATTGATAATAAATTTAGTTCTTTTTTCAGAAAATGGTAAACCGCTTTACTAAATTTGTCATAAAGATACAGACACTTTTAAATATAGATTAACGGTATTTAACCTTACCTTCTATCTTTTTGATAGTTTTAATCATATGGAAGGTGCTTTCAATTGACTTCAAATAAAGAGAGGCTAATAGTAATAGCTCTAGGTGGAAATGCTTTCTTGAGAAAAGGTCAAAAAGGATACGCTTGGGAGCAGTGGAATAATGTTAAAAATGCAATGAAACAGATAGCAGATATCATAGAAAAGGGCTATCGCGTAGTATTGACACATGGCAACGGTCCTCAAGTTGGAAATATACTTGAATGGATGGAGGCTTTAAAAGATAGGCTTCCACCCTTAACAATGGATATTGCTAACGCTATGACCCAGGGCTGGATCGGATATATGATTCAACAAGCACTACACAATGAGTTAAAAAAGAGAGGTATAAATAAAACCGTCGTAACTATAGTGAACCAAGTTTTAGTAGATAAAGATGATCCAGCCTTTGAAAACCCTACAAAATACGTAGGACCATATTATGATGAAGAGACCGCAAAGAAACTTATGAAAGAAAAGAACTGGGTTATAAAGCTGGATCCTAGAGGAGGTTGGCGCAGAGTTGTACCGTCTCCAAACCCCATAGACAACATAGAGAAGGAAGCTATCAAAAAACTATTAAAAGATGGATTTATCGTCATTGCATCAGGTGGAGGAGGAATACCAGTTGTACGGGAAAACGGAGAAATAAAGGGAGTAGAAGCTGTCATAGACAAGGATCTTGCAAGTGAAAAGGTGGCTACATTACTTAGTGCCGATTATTTTGTTAGCCTAACTGATGTTGAAGGCGTCTATATAAACTTTAAGAAACCTGACCAAAAATTGCTGAGAGATCTTACTGTAGATGAAGCAGAAAAACTTTACAACGAGGGACATTTTCCACCTGGAAGTATGGGTCCAAAAGTCCTGGCAGCAATAAGATTTGTCAAAAATGGTGGAAAAGCAGCTTTTATAGGACATTTAGAAAAAGCTAAAGACGTTATAGAAGGTAAAACAGGAACAAAAATTCACTCTTAATAACCTTTTAGATTTATCTAAATTTATGTTCATGAACTAATTAATAAACATCTATTTCTCCAATCTAACTAAATATAAGTAGATTGAAATACAATATCAATTTCGTTTTATCATGATGGAGGATTTAACTGTGGTTGATCTTTGTGACCAAAAATTGTAAAACTGTGGATTCTTCTCAAACAGTCAAGGCAGGAATAGCTATTGAAAACGGGGAAATTGTTATGACAGCCAAAAATCCCCTTTTACCTAAAGCTGAGGTTGTGTTTGATGCCGAAGAAACTATGTTTTCCCAAGGATAATTGATACTCATTCACATATACATGATGTTAATATTCGCCTCACTTAAACCTTCATGAAGATTTTAAGTCGGAAGCGTTGCAGCGGCGGCAGGAGAGTTACTTGTTTATAGAAATTACACTCGAAATACCAGTTGTAGCTTCTGAACAGCTTAAAAATGAAATCAAAATAGAAGACAAAGATTCTATTGTAGATTTTTCTCTCCATGCTGGAAACATGAAAGAGGAATACATAAAAATATGTCTCTGAGGATGTAAAAATTTGTGTTAATCATTTAAACCGTGTATTGACGTAAAATAGAAAGTAGGATTGTCCATTCCGAGGAATTAAAAGAACTTTCTTTATTTTAAACAATATCTCTTTAACTTTTCTGAAAACATATTTATCATTTTCTTTTCATGTAAATTATCCACGGGATAGATAATATAATGCCCAGAAGAATAAAAAGTTGGGTTGAAAGAATGATTCTATCCCTTGGAGTTACCTTGAAAACTTCTCTTACGACAATCTTAACTTTAACTCGATTTAGTGACATGTTAACAATAACAAGCGTGACATTAACAGTATTTGTTGGGAGAAATTCGTATGAAACATTTGTAATTAAGGAAGAGTTCCATAGAATGCTGTCAGAATGATTTTGCAAAATTACATTTAGAACACTTACATTACGTGAAAGCAATGAAATCTCCCAATCTGTTAGATTGGGATAGTGTTCTTTTACCCAAGATATCGCCCAATTATTCAGTTGATCTTGTTTTACACTGAGAAGATAAAGACCTATGCTACCGTTAGAATTCACATTAATTGAAATACCTATCTCAGATGAGCACTCACCTAAGTCCGAATATTCGTATTTTTTAGCATCAACAACCAACCATATATTCGCGCGCGAGGGTGGCTCGCTTGGAATGAACGATACAACGAGAAGAGTCAAACCTATTATGGAAAAAATTATCCCGATTCTTCCAATGAAAGCCATCCACCTCATATCCACAATCTCCTTTCAAAATAAATATATGAGAGAGCAAAAATTACAATAACGATTACATAGGAAGCGCCAAGATACAAGAGACTCTCGGAAAAACTTGGAATCCACAGCCTACCATTTAGTGTCCATCTAGAAAAATAATCGCGCTTAAAATACAATTCTAGGACCAAAATAGGGTTGATAAGGCTGTATGCTTTAAGAACTAAGTTAGATTTTATATATCGGACAATAGCAAATATAAACGTACTGATAGTTCCAAATATGAAATGTAGGATGATTCCGAGGACAAGAGCAAGTCCTCCTCGCTTAGATATTAGTGTTAGGAAGAGTACAATACCACTTAGTAAAAATATTAGACTTAGTTGAGCTGCATAAGCCAAGAGAATAACTTTAAAGTAGACAATAGCAACAACAGGGTCTAGTAGGTAAAAAGATAAAGCTTGAATTCCCAAGAATAAAAGTAGGGAAATCCCTACTGCTGAAAGAAGTTTTGCTGTAAGGATTTTCCATCTTTTTATAGGATAAGAAAGTAAGGTTTGAATTACTCCTTTTTCTAAGTCACTTCCTAGTCCATAAGCTATATTTTTTAAAACGAGAACTAGGAATATGAAGAGTAAAGGTCCAGCTAGGATGACAACCTGTTCGTACATGATACCCTCATTGGCTGGAATTATATATTTTTCAAATCCGCGTGTTAAAGTCCAAACAGAGATAAACGATCCAAGGGAGTATAAAAAAACGAAGAATTCCAGAACCGGAAATCTATAATCTTCATTTAATGCTAAAGTAAATATTTCTAAGAAGGGTTTTCCTTTCCCCATTTAATGTTTCCCTCCACGACCAGATCTAACGGCGATTCTAAAAAGTTCTTCAAGAGAGGCTACTCCACTTTCTATCCCCAAAACTTTAGCACCAACCTTTTTAGCCAGCTTGGGAATATCTTCATAAAGCTTTTCATCTGCTCCACTTACCACGCTTACAGAGATTCCTCGACTATCCACTAATAATCTCTCCACGTAGTCAAGTTTCCCTATTAATTCTGCAAGAGCTTCTGGTTTATCGGTAGAGATTCTTGTTGTTTTTGCACCGAATTTTTCTGAAAGTTCAGCTAGTTTCCCTGAGGCCCAAATTTTACCTTGATTCATTATAGCTATGTTTTCGCAGACTCTACTTAACTCGGGAAGTATGTGTGAAGAGATGAGAAACGTTACATTTTCTTCACGATTAAGCTTAAGAATCAATTCCAAAAGATCGCTTCTTGCTTCTGGGTCTAGGTTTGATGTAGGCTCATCAGCTACGACAAATTCTGGCTCATGTACTAAAGCGTGAGCTATGGCGAATTTTTGAAGCATACCAGCAGATAAATCCTTTATTTTTCTGTCATAGACATCTTCAAGGTTCACTATGGTTAAAACTTCCCTTGCTCGAGATTCGGGTTGACCAAAAATTCTGCAAACTCTTTCTAAATATTCAAGTACTTTGCGATGGGATGGAAAATAAGCTCTTTCATGGATAATTCCTATCCTAGATTTAATGTTTGGGTTGTCCCAAGGATCTTGATCAAAAACTCTCACTTGACCTCTATCTGGCCTAAGTAAACCTAAAATCATCTTAATGGTAGTTGTTTTACCGGCTCCATTTGGACCTATAAGACCCATAACACTACCTTTATCAACCCTTAAAGAAAGCCCATCAACAGCAACTACCTTACCATAACTCTTAACTAAATTCTCAGCCCATACAATACTCATAACCCTCAACCCCACCTAATCGGCCACGTAAAACTTTCATGCACAAAAATAATATCAGCAAATCATTTATAAAGCTAACCATTCCAAAACCGTATATCCCAAACTTTTACCCACATTTCAGTTATAACTAGCCCTTAGAACGAGTGGAGTAACGGTACTGATGAGAAAAGAGGGAGATTAAATTATTAATCAAAGTTCACCGAATTTATTTTTCCTCACCTACTTCTCTCGCAACCTTATACTCTAAGCTGTGTTTTTCAAGTTCTTCTAAGACTTCAGGATTCTTTTTAACCAACTTATCCACCAAGTAGAGATACCTAGCTACCCTTATGGCATTAGGTGAAATTTCAACGAGCTCGTGTCCATCAACTAAAACGTAGTGCTTCCTAGGAACTTTTTCCTTAACTATGTATAAAGCTTCGTTAACGGCTGCATGAAGCGCAAAACAGTGGGGAGAGCTATCAATAGTCAAAACTATAATACTTCTGGGATTAGAAGATCTAATCATTGAAGCTAGCTTACCATAGGTGAGTGAGCCTTCCGCTTCGGGGCAAACACTCAAAACAACTCTATCCTTTGAGAATTCCTTTAAAACATCTGAATTAATATACTTTACACATTCGCCGATAATTAACCAATCAGAATTCTTTAGTTGAGGCGCCTTAACCCAGGTTTTCAACAAGTGCATTTAACATTCCCTCTGAAATTTTTTTAATAATAAGTATACACATAAATCTCCACACATAGTGCAGGGACCTTCTGTCACCCTACCGTAACGTTCATGCATAGTCTTAGCTTTTTCGGGGTCCAAGGAAAGCTTATACATTTTTTTCCAGTCGAGTTTCTCCCTAGCGATGGACATTTCTAAATCGTGCTTTAAAGCTTTTTCGCCAAGTTTAACGATGTCACCAGCGTGACCAGCGATCTTAGCAGCAATAAGACCGAGTTTAACGTCTTCAGGATCAGGTAGCGAAAGATGTTCTGCGGGAGTTAAATAACATATAAGATCAACTCCCTCGGCAGCAGCAATAGCTGCACCGATAGCGGCCGCAATATGATCATAACCAGCAGCAATATCAGTTACTAAAGGACCTAAAACATAGTAAGGTGCGCCTTTACATAGAGCCTTTTCTAATCTTACGTTAGCAGCAACTTGGTGTAACGGTACGTGGCCGGGTCCTTCAACCATAACTTGAACGTTTTTCTCCCATGCACGTTCAACTAGGCGAGCTATATTAAGCATTTCAGCCATTTGAGCATAATCGTGAGCATCAAGTACAGATCCAGGTCTTAAAGCATCTCCAAGACTTAAAACAGCATCGTACTCGGCTGCAAGTTCTAAAAGATAATCATAATTCTTGTAAAGGGGATTCTCCTCATTGTTATGAAGCATCCAAGCAGCTAAAATAGCACCACCACGACTAACAATACCAGCAACTCTACCTCCATTCACCACTTTTTCGACGATATCCTTAGTTATGCCAACGTGAACAGTCATAAAATCAACACCATCCTTCAAATGTTTCTCAATAACCCTAAAGACATCGTCCTCAGTCATGTAGATTCCTGCGCCCTTCTTCTTTGCAACCTCAATAAAAGCTTGGTATATTGGTACTGTGCCGAAGGGTACTGGTGCAACTTTCATCAGTTCTCTTCTAATGTAATCTAGGTCTCCACCAGTGCTTAAATCCATTATAGTGTCCGTTCCATATTTAATGGCAATTTTAGCCTTTTCTATTTCCATGTCTAGATTAACGTGAAGCGTAGAGGTTCCAATATTCACATTGACCTTAGTTGTTAGCCCTTCACCTATGCCAACAATTTTAACGTTCTCTCTCACTGTATTTCTAGGTATGATAACAGTTCCCTTAGCTACTTTTTGCCTCAACCATTCTACTGGAACATTTTCTATTTCTGCTACGAGTTTCATCTCTTCAGTAACACGGCCAGCTTTCGCTGCCTTCATCTGTGTTGTCATCTAAAATCACCAGATATCTTCTATTTTAGTTTTATAAAATGCTTAAGTAAATCTCCGGGTGTATTCAATGAGGATAATTATTTAAATTTTTGGAAGAAATGTTCCCATGAAATCACTACAAGTCCCTCAAAGATGTCTTGATGATCCTTCCACACGCTATGAATTTCCTGATCTTCAGTTAGCAATATGTCAGCCTCATG
>JAEOSG010000190.1 GCA_016840485.1 Candidatus Baldrarchaeota archaeon | reverse complement strand
CCTATTTAATCTACTATGAACTTTTAGAAGAATTCCTAAAATAAGTATGTCTAATATTGCGCTTAAATACCAAGGCAGTGGTTTTAGAATTGTGTAAAATACTGCACCGAGGAGGCTTGAAATCATAAAGGAAACTTGACCTACAATCTCTATAAGCGCGTTGTATCTACCTCTTTCTTCTAATTTAATTACATTAACAGTTAAGGCTCTCCAAGAAGACGTATGTAAGACGTAGAATAAGGCTGAGAAGGACCATATCATAAGCAAACATATGAAGGAAGTGCAGAGAGTGAAAAGAATGTTTAAAAGGAAATAGGCTGAGAGCGTTAGAAGCAACATTTTCGTCCAGCCTTTTTTGTCAGAGATTTTACCAGCTGGAAAGGATAAAACTGTACACAGTATTCCGAAAAATGTTAAGGCGTAACTATATTGGGAGATGGATAGCCTCATTACATCTAATACGTAGAAAATTACGAGATAATTTGTTAATCCCATTGTAAACTTATCTAAGAACTGTATATAAAGAAGAATCTTAGAATTCTTGTCTAATCTTTTTACAAGCCTAAATGTGTCAATTAGAGCTTCTTTAACAGTATTTAAGCCTAAACTGCAATCGTTAATGTTATTTTCTACGGTTTCATTTAAATGTAGTCTGATGCAAGCCCCAACAAATATTAAGAGAACAGATAAAACCAGACCTCTTTTAAAACCGTGTATAATTCCGTATTTGCTGAGTAGATAGCCGCCGAGAAGAGGAACAACATAGTAAGGCAGAGAAATGGTTACGTTAAGTAGGGAGAAGTAGGTTGCATACTTATTCGAAGGGGTACTATCTGCAAAAAGTGCGATAAATGCAGGAGTGGAAATTGATGTGAACAGGGAAAGTAACAAGGCAGCTAAAGTTAGTTCATATACATTTTTTGCAAATATATAGGCAAGAAAACCTGTAGAATATCCGAATGTTGCAAGAACTAAAATTCTTTTTCTGCCAAGTTTATCCGAAAGGGCTCCGCTTATAGAGAATCCAAAGATCTGAATTAAAGTGGTAAGGAAGCTTAGAATACCTACAAAGATGTATGTTTTCCCTATGATTTTCCAATAAAGAGAAATATAGGGTAAAACTATTTGAGATCCGCTTACAGTTATTGCTGCTGATAGCATTAAGAGGTTAACATTTTTTCTGTAAATTTCATGATACTGTTTCTTTTCGTTCACATTTTGCCCTTTTTAGATACACATGTAAATTTAAAATCTCCTCGTTTGATAAAGCACTAGATATAGTTTGTTACCAGTAGCTGTAGTTCTCGTCAAGTTTTGTTGAATATATGATAAGCCATGGTAATAATGCGTCCCAGAAGCTTTGCCAAGCATTCCATCCAACAATGATAAGGAAAAAGTTAAAGTATCCGCCGAATGTTTCTAAGACTTCGCTTGTAGTTAACCCTGTCCATAAAGGCACAGCCCAATATAAGTTTAAGAAAAAGCAAACAACGAATCTAGTTAATGCTCCGAAAAATGCAAGCGGGAACCATATGTAAGGTTTACGTAAAGTTTTTGAACTATAGTTTATTTTCGGCAGAACTTTAATAATCGCTGCTGGTACCAAAAACATAGGTACTGTTGCGCTGAATTTCATTATTGCGCCTATAAAATGTGTATGTCCTAGGAACGTTATTCCAATTGCACCTACTGTGGCTGATATTAATGCTGCTTCAACTCCGAAGAGGAAGAATGCAATGAGCCACGGAAAACTTGTAGGATCAAACATTTTCATACCCCAAGGTAAATCGGGGATGAATTGCGTGAAAGGTATCAGCACTATGGATAATGCACCAAGAATAGTTCCGCCTACGAATTTAATGGTTTTAACCGACCCAAGCTCTACTTTAACCTTTTCTGTCTTCCTCATGTTACTACCTCGCTTAGATTCATGCTTGGTGGTCACATGTTAAGCTCTTTACAAATATATAGTTTACTACTCAATAAGTAGTAACTCAGAAATGAGTAATACTCCTTATAAGTTACCAAATTCGAAGATGGAATAATTGAACTAAAATTAGGGGATGATTCATGGGATTCAAGCAGAAATTGTCTGCACTGGCTTTGAAGTTCATCCACATGACGATAAGAAAGCCAAAGAAAATAAAAATCTTCGGCAAAACATTTATTCTGCTTCCAAATGTTTTCTCTCCGCGTGGAACACTTACAAGCAGTTTTCTGGCCAGAAACTTAGGGGTAAAGGAGGGAGACTATGTGTTAGATTTAGGGACAGGTTGTGGAATTCAGGCAGTGTTTGCCGCTGAAAAGGCGAAGAAAGTTGTAGCAACAGATATAAATCCTCAAGCAGTTAAATGCGCTAAAATAAATGCTAAAATTAATGATGTTGCTGAAAAAGTAGATATACGATGCGGGAATTTATTTGATCCTGTTAAAAATGAGAAGTTTGATTTGATAATTTTCTCTCCACCGTATCTTCCGGGTACCCCAAAAAATCTCTTAGAACATGCCTGGTTTTGTGGAGAAAAATATGAAATAATAAAAAATTTCTTTATGCATGTTAAGAACCATCTTAAGCCGAATGGTAGGATTAGAATGGTCTATAGTACAATTGCAGATGTAAATTTCCTCTTTGACATATTAAAGAAAAATAGGTTTAAATGGTTTGTTATAACATCTATGAAAACACCAATGGAGAGGATTTTTATTCTAGAAATAAAACATAAAAATTAATAGAGTTTTAATGAAAAATAGGTTGATAGGAGGCTTTTTACTCCCTTCTGTTTATTTTTTGAGACATCCCTCCGATAGTACTCACATAATTTTTCCTCTTTCAAAAATATAAGCGTTTTTGTTTACATTTTTCTACTTTACTAACGTATAGGTGTTTTTGTAACACATTGTAACAAAACATGCAATAAATTGTCAAAAACATAAAAAATCGAAAAATTATTATTTTACGAGGATGTTTTTTATGCATGCTGCTGGTGCTGATTTTATGAGTTTTATCTCTACCGGTTTATTTAGAATTCCTGAAAGTGCACCTGCAAATATTCCATCGACGTAGTGACAGAGTATGGTTCCTTTTTCTCCTCGTTCTATGCCCATTTTTTCACAAAGTTCTCTAATGGGACATTTTCTAAAAATTACTTGATTATCGTTTTTTACTTCAACCTCCCATATGTCATGGAACACCTCTAGTATCTTTTTTATAGCTTCGTTAAGATCTGATGTTTTTTCAACATTTTCGGTTGCTTTTTCACCGTATTTTTTGCCTGATGCATATAGAAGTGCTTTTGATCCTGGCCCAACTATTTCTTCCAATGACACGCAAATTGCAGCAAGCAGTTGCGTGTAAAAATCTTTTAAACTCTCCTCACTGCTCAATGTAAACACCTCGAAATTTGTAAACATATCGTGACTATGTTTTGTAAGTTTGTGATGAAGTTATATTAAAATTTTAATTTTGAGAACTCCGCAAATATAAGAGGAGAAAAAGATTGCATAGTTATGCCTAAATAAAAGAAAAACACGAATTGTGCAATAATTTAAAAGAATACTTAATGTTCACGCATAAAATCTATATAGCTAGAGGTGATATAAGGGGATTATAAGAGGTGACTGTAATGGGGATATTTAATCTATGGGATTTTATTGTTATGCTCATAGCTTACCTATATACAGTAGTTGTGATCTCGATTGGGGAAATACTTAGAAAGAAAATGAACTATCCTTCCTCCTTTACCAGAAAAATTATTCATCTTTTTGCCGGCTTTGCAATATACACGTGTCCCTTTTACCCTCACTACTGGCCTGCAACCATCGTAGCACTAACATTTACGATCCTACTTTACCTAACCAGCCCAAAATCTCCCATTAAAAAGCTTACAAGCTGGTTTGAAGCAATGGCTCGCGAAGAAGACTATGAAACAGGGCATATCTTCGGACCATTTTACTATGCTCTTTCAATAACAATTTTAGTTGCAATTTTCTCCTTTCAAATACTTCCAATACAGTACATGTTCACAGCTGCAGCCGGTTTAACAGTTATGTATTGGGGAGATGGTTTAGCTGCACCCATAGGTAAAAAGTGGGGTAAGCACAAATATCAAATATTTCCAGGTGCAATAAGATCAATAGAAGGTTCGTTAGGTGTTTTTGCAGGCGGATTTGTTGGTGCTGTGCTTGCAATATGGTTCTTCGGTCCCTTTAGCGGTCTTTATCTATTGACTTGGAATCAGATTTTAGTTTTAGCTTTTATAGCGGCAATTACAGGTATGGTTGTAGAAGCTGTGTCACCTAGAGGCATAGATAACATTACTTTACCATTCACAGTCACCGGTATGACCTATCTTGCATCCATTACTCTTGGGATTATTGTCTGACTTTTAAAATTAATCTAACAAAATTGCGAAAGCAATTCGCGAATTTAAATTGTTAGAATAGATGGAGATCTTATATTTGAGAAAGTTAATTATAATTATTAGGCGGTGAGCTGTAATGGTTGAAAGAGAAGAGGACCTTTTCCCTATTTATGCTTACATACTATCTGGGTGGAAAAGCTTAAAAAATTTCATAGGACCTGCATTTGTTCAAGTAGCGTCAGAAATGGGTGAAAAA
>JAEOSG010000011.1 GCA_016840485.1 Candidatus Baldrarchaeota archaeon | reverse complement strand
AGATGTGTATAAGAGACAGACCTTGAACCTTATTTCTCCAGTCTTCAAATTTCTCCGGCGTTGGATAATTTCTGTAAAGCTGCTTAACCGTTTTCATAATGTTTGCAACTTCTCTAAGTTTTTGCAAAAAAGATAATTTCCTGATCCCTCTGAAGAATCTAATAGCCTTCTCAGTTATATTCAATTTTAAATCTTCGCCTAGATTTGCCTTCAAAATATCCCGTTCCGTGACCAACTTGTGTTTCATGCCCCAATTCAACTCGTCGTCGCTCAGCTTTTGAAGAAACCATCTGAAAATATCTAAACCAGCTTGCTTAGCACCATACTCCTTCATAAACCTAACATTATAATCCCACAAGCCTTCTCTACTAACATCGCCTTTTTCTAATGCCTCTATAGCAATTTCTCCAGCAATTTTGCCTGCAATCATCGAAGGGCCGATACCACCTCCATGAACAGGATTCACTTGAAAAGCGGCATCACCGACAAACATAACGCCGTTCCCAGTTAAGCAATCTAGAGGTCGTCGTGTCGGAACAGCTCCCCCACCACCATGAATAATTTTTGAATCCTTAAACAGCTCACGGTTTAACACATATTCATAAAGTTGTCTCTTAGGGTTCGGAGCATTTGGGCCACTCTGAACGCCTATACCAACATTAGCAATAGTTCCATCTTTCTTTGGGAATATCCAATAGTAACCACCTGGCGCAACTCTTTGAGTTAAATATATCTTCGCATAATTAGGGTTTTCATCAGGTTCCTTCAATTCTCTAATTTCTCTATAAGCAACAATTAGATCTTCCTGAAGAATTTCCCTTTCAACACCGAACTCAGATGGTAACCTTTTACGAACAACTCCCGTGACACCACTAGCATCGATAACAATATTTGCTTCTATTTCCTTTGTTTCATTTCCGTTCTTAACTACAACTCCCTTAACAAAATTTTCTTTAACTATAGGTTTTATTACATTAGCATTATCTAGTAATTCCGCACCCGCATCTAACGCTTCCCTAAGCAGCCTTTGCCCAAAGAGATATCTGTTCACACCGAATCCTTCAAGTTTTTCACCTTTAACCTTAAATACTGTTTCAAGATCCGGCGAATATACTTCTATACCTTCAAAAACACTTTCTAACTCATCGCCTTTCGGATAGGATAATCCCAAATTATCGAAATGATGCCTGCCTATAGCGTCTCCACACACCTTATCCCCTATCTTATCCCTAGGCTTCTTATCAATCAAAAGAACTTTTAGGCCACCCTTGGCTGAGGTTTTTGCAGCCATTGTGCCACCTGTACCAGCACCAACAACTATGACATCATATTTGCTCATGTAATAACCCCCTTTCCAGATGAACAAATTATTGATAAATTTAAAGCCTAAGATTAAGTTGTTGTAGTAGAGAATAAAGTTACTAGATTATTTTAGCATTATGATTATCGTCTTATAATCATAAGTGAAAGGATGTCACAGTGATCTTTTCGCGTTATCTACGATCTAAAACAGAGGAAGCAATTGTTCTACAATAAATTTCTTTACATTGCTTCCTTAATCATTTTTAATAATTCTTTAAATTTCTTATTTAAATAAAATAGTAGCATACCGTATGTGTTTATTTCTTCCTAACTGGAATCTTGGTAGGAAACTTTATAAGTGTGTTTAGGTAAAATGCTTTTAATTTTAAAACAATGGTGTTGCGTTTTGGCACAGGTTAAGGAAAAAATTATTGTTAATGTTGTCTGGAAAGGTAAAAGTGAACTTGAAGCCAATATAAGAGGGGCAAAATTAACTATAAGGACTGTTGAGGAAGAGGAGAGAGGACCGACAGCGCCGGAACTCTTATTAGCTGCAGTTGGTAGTAGTTTAGCAACAGAAATGCTAAAAGAAGCAAGAAAAATGAGAATCCCTATCGATAATGTTGAAATAAAGGTTAAAGGTGTAAAAACAGGCAAAAAAATCCCAAGATTCACAGATATCAATGTACAAGTATCTACAATAACCGCCCATGACGAAGATGTAAAAAAACTACAAGAACTAGTAAGACGACTAGAAAGAAACTCAATAGTATGTAACACCCTAAAGGAGCAAACAAAAATACGGATAAAAACAACATTTGAAACTTAATCTCAAATTAAACCTAATAAGTGATACATATGAGTGCAACCTCGGAGGAACATAAGAAAGAAGCCCCAACAAAACTTACATTTGCAGTAATAACAGTAAGTTCGTCAAGATACCAAAAACGAATAAAAGGAGAAAAACCAACCGATATATCTGGAGATCTAATATGCGAACTTTTAAAAAAGGCCAATCACGACGTAAAACTACGAAAAATAATCCCAGACGATATCCTTGAGATAAGAAAAACACTAACAGACGCAATATATGAACACAAAGTTGACGTTGTAATATTTTCTGGCGGAACTGGAGTATCAAAAAGAGACGTAACAATAGAAGCAATACTGCCCCTCCTTGAGAAAGATCTTCCAGGATTCGGAGAAATATTCAGATTTCTATCATTCCAAGAAATAGGAACCGCAGCCATCGTTACAAGAGCTGTAGCTGGAATATATAGAAACACATTAGTCTTCTGTATTCCAGGGTCACCTCAGGCAGCAAAACTAGCAGTTAAAAAACTAATATTACCAGAAGCGCCACACATAATAAAACATGCAAAAGAATAAAAGAAATGGGAGAGAAAGGTCATCGGTAGTCCTTAGTTAGTCGAAGGATATGGCGTTATTCGGGCAGGCAGCTTCACATGCTTGACACTCAGTACATTCATCAGGATTAGCCACATACGCTTTATCATCTTTTAGTTCTAAAACGCCCATTGGACATGTGTCAACACATGTTCCACAACCAGTACACTTTTCTAAATCAATTTTCGGCGGCATAGCTATTCACCTCAAAAAGCAAACTACAAATACCAATATAAATTTTTTAGTATTCTAAACTTAAGAGCGTGAGGAAAAGTTAGCTTAGCCTAACACCACATAAATAAGCCCTAATTTAAAACTATGTAGAACTAATTTATATACTACAATCAATTAACAACTTAACAACCTACCGACTATGGGATAAAGATAAGTTAGACACATTCTCGAGGTGTTTTCATGAAACTTCTAAGAATAAACGCTGGCGATAGAAGAGCAAAAGAGATAGGAAAAATACTGATATATGGTGAATGCGTAAAGAACATGTGGCCACAGTTTTTCGAAAAATTTCTGAAAGACCACTTCGCTGTTTCGACATGTTTGGAAGCAGAACATATGAACATGGTTGCCTTCAAATTAGCTACAATGATTAAAAACATAAAACCAAGTCAAGTAACAGTTTTAACGGTGGATGGATCACCACATTGTGTTCAATTGCATATGACGGTTGAAGAAGTTAGAAAACTTGTAGAAAAACTAAGCCCGGAAACAAACTACAAATATTACGTAATAAGCAAGGGAGAATTAATAGAAATACCGAGAGAATGCATAAAAACAAGTAGATACCTATCAAAAATAAAAAAGCTAATTAAGGAAAAGAAAGACGGTTAAAACAATACAATTTTGTCCTACGAACTGCCAAATAACATAATGGAATGAGAAATATAGGTCTATCACTAAGTATTTTAAGCAATATTCAATCTAAATTTCTATAGCTTGTAAAAAGGGAAGTGAGGTAAAACTTTGAAGGTAGAACTTTTAAGCTACACTCCAAACCCGGAACTACTAGTTGCAGCAGCAGCCAGAACCTGCTACTCCAAAAAACCCGGAAGCCAAATAATCAAAAAAATAACCACCAAAAAAGCCAGTAAACTAATAAAAAAACTCGTAAAAATCGGACATCACAGTATTTTAGAGCATTCGGTCTTTACATTCAGTATTGAAGGTGTTTCCCGCGCGTGCACTCATCAGTTAGTTAGACACAGAATAGCATCGTACAGCCAACAAAGCCAAAGATACGTGTCACTTGAAAACGCTAATTTTGTAGTTCCACCAACGATAAGAAGAAACCGAGAAGCAGAAGAGATTTTTAATAGAATTTTAGAGGAATCAAAAAACACATATAAAAAATTATTGGAGCTGGGAGTACCGGAGGAGGATGCAAGATACGTAGTTCCTCAAGCAGTACAAACAAACATAGTAGTAACTATGAATGCAAGAGAGTTGCTCCACTTCTTCAAACTAAGATGCTGTATGAGAGCACAGTGGGAAATAAGAGCATTAGCATGGAGAATGCTAAGCTTAGTTAAAAAAGTAGCACCAACAATATTTGAAAACGCAGGACCACCATGTATATCGGAAGGAATATGTCCAGAAGAAGAATTTCCATGCAAGCTAAGAGAAATGTTGAAAAGAGGTGGAAAAATTGGAAATACCGACAAAACCAACAATAGCCATAATAGGACATAAAAACTCCGGGAAAACCCTACTAATAGAAAAACTAATAAAAGCACTAGTAGAGAAAGGATACAACGTAGCATCCGCCAAACATATAGGTCGAAAAGGCCACACATTCGACATGCCACGGAAAGACACCTCAAAACACTTAGAAGCTGGAGCAAACCCAGTAATAGCTATATCGGAAAACGAAACAGTCATAATAAGGAAAAATCACATAGATCGACCGTTAGAAACAATATTCGAAAACATCCCAGAAAATGTTAACGTAATATTATTAGAAGGTTTCTCGGGTCAAGTATTAAGTAATGAAAATATACCAAAAATAGTTTGCGTAAAAAACGAGGAAGAACTAAGAGAATATAAAGAAAAAGGGAAAAACATCATACTTTTCAGTAGCTTAAACAAAATAAAACACGAAGAAACATTACACATAATTGAAGATTTCCACCAAATACTAGAAAAAACCATAGCATACATTGAGAACCAGGAACAGCTCATCAACATATATAAAGATCTACCAGGGTTAAACTGCGGGAAATGCCAGTTCAAGACATGTTTAAACCTATCAAAAGCCATAATGAATAATAAAGCCTCAAAAAATGAATGTGTGGTTTTAACACGAAAAAGGAAATTAAAAATCTTAGTCAATAACAAAGAAATACCAACAACACCGTTTGTTGAAAAAATAATAAAAACAACAGTCCTATCCATGTTATCAACTCTAAAAGGCATAAACATAGAGAATAAGCAGAAAACTGAACTAAAAATAGAAGTGAAAACATAGACAAAACGTAATTAAAACTTTAAACGTTAAAATTAGGTCATTAATATGTTAAATTTGCATTTCAACAAGCTTTATCCTATTTTTCTTAAGTATATAGCGTAATCAGGAGCTTCCCGAAAACCATGAACTCTTCCCCTCTCGAGAATTTTTTCAATCTTTCTTTTCAAGTCTTCTTCACTAACTAGCGACAACAAATATTTTCCAAAATCCTCGATGGTTAGATCAATTAATCCATCATTTAACTTTCTTACTTCAATTATATCAAAACCCTTAAAACTTCTAAATATCGCCAGTAAATTATCTAAATCAAGCTCTTCTTCGCTACCTGTTACTTGATGATATATTCCTTCAAGTTCCAGCGTTAACCTTCTTGCATAATCCATTATGCCCGTCCCAAAACTTTCAATAACAACAAAAAGACCATCAGCTACTAATACGCGGTGAATTTCATTTAAAACTGCATGAAAAATGTTTTTATCAACAGTACTAAGAGTATAATGTGAAAGGACAATATCAAAGTAATTATCTTTTAAAAAGGGCATATTAGATAGATCCGCTTTTAAAAAAGTGATTTTATCGATATCGTCGCCAACTATATTTTTTAATCTATTCAGAGATAAAGGATCTTTGTCAACAGTTACAATCTCTGAGTTCTTAGCGTGTTCAACTAAAAATTTGCAAGCAAAACCTTGACCGGTACCTACATCCAATATCCGCTTCTCTTCCAGAGATATAGACGAAAATACGTCTTTCAAAAGCTCTTGTTCTCGAAGCAAACGTGCATACACTTTACTTAACTTTTCTTTATCCTTCTCCGTTAATCTTTGCTTTGCAAGAATGTGGTAGAAGGTTTCTTCCATCGATATATGCACCTTCCTTAATCGCTTAAATTACGAATCATAATCCCTTAAATATTCAAGTGTCCATAAATTATTTCACTTGAAGCGTAAATAAATTTATAGGCGACTTATACCTAGATAAAAGTAGGACTTAATCTAAATTTTATTTCTTCTTCTCCCCCAATTTTATCTCCCTTCCTAGCCCACAAAACCATAAAGTTACCAAAAATATCTTTATTCATGTAGGTTTTTACGTCAAGAATTTTGGTTCCAGCTGGAAAACACCAGTAAGCCTCACAATCATACTCTAAGACTTCTTCTTCGTAGACAGACCTGTAAATATTAACACCACGCCTAAATTTACCCTTAAAATTAATTATCCAAATAAAATATGGAAGAGTACCACTACCACGGTGCTGAACATCCATAAAAATAACACGAGGCCTAACACGTACACCATTAACATAAAGTTCTCCCTCATCAAGAATCGACTGCATATTTAACCACAACTTATCAACTTCACGAACAAACGCTTCTTCATCATGGCTCAACTTACGATAATATTCTTCTTCATCATAGTAATCGTAAATCAAAACTTGAAAAAATTCACCGCTATTTGAAACAAAGAAAAAACTTTCAGCATGCAACGGAACAATCTCATCTCTAACCATAAGATCACCACAACCAAGGACTTAACTACCATAAAACTCACCTATTATTGTCAACAAAATAATATAAATAATAAGTACTTTAGCAATTGGAGCAGATAGTTTCGTCCACGGGAGCAGATAGTTTACTGGTAAACTTAATCACTAATACGGTTCATCTTCATTATTTGATGGGCGAAGGTGTGAACATCTGTGATAAAGAATTACGAAAAATTAATCGAGAATGGACTGACACAAAAAGATAGAAATGCAAGACGCATAGCTTTAGACTGTATTTTGTCAGCTTTAAATGCCGTTAACCCCAAGAAGGCGGTTTTTAACAATGTTAAACGTAGGGGAAACTTGCTGGTGATAGGCCGTTACAACTTCGATTTAACAGAATACAGAAATATTTACGTTTTAGGTGGTGGTAAAGCCAGCGGTTTGATGGCTGAGGCTATTGAAGAAATATTAGGTGACAAAATAACTAGTGGGGTCATAAATGTTTTAAAAGGAACAGAAAAAATGGTGAAAACGAAGAAAATTAAGATTAACGGCGCAACGCATCCAATACCTGGGGAGGAGGGAGTTAATAGCACTAAAGCAATGTTAGAAATAGCTAGAAAAGCAGGAAAAGACGATTTGATAATTGCTCTTATCTCAGGGGGAGGATCAGCTCTGATGCCCTGCCCGGCTGACCCCGTAACATTGGAAGACAAGAAGATAGTTACAAATCTTCTCTTAAAATGTGGCGCCACAATAAACGAAATAAACGTTGTTCGGAAACATTTATCAGCCTTTAAAGGAGGACAGCTTGCTAAGACAGCATATCCAGCAACCCTAGTAAGCTTGATTATATCTGACGTAGTCGGTGATCCACTTGATATCATATCTTCAGGTCCAACTGTACCAGACAGCTCAACATTTCAAGACGCCTACAATGTCCTGAAAAAGTATGATCTGTTAAATAAAATACCGGAGAACATAAAAAAGAGAATCCAATTAGGCTTATCAGGTAAAATTGAAGAAACACCAAAACCAGGAGATAAAATCTTTAGGAATGTACATAATATACTTATAGCCAGCAATAGAACTGCATGCATAGCAGCAGTGAAGAAAGCAAAAGAACTTGGAACAAATTCCATGCTACTTTCAACTTACATAGAAGGTGAAGCCAAACATGTGGGTACAGTGCTCGTTGGGCTTGCAAAAGAAATACATAATTACAACACCCCGATTAAAAAACCAGCAGTCATAGTATGCGGCGGAGAAACGACCGTAACAGTCACTGGCAGTGGAAAAGGAGGAAGAAACCAAGAACTAGCATTAGGATCAGCACTCAAACTTTCAGGGCTAAATGGCACTATTATCGCTTCAATAGCTACCGACGGTATAGATGGCAATAGCGATGCGGCTGGAGCTATTGCCGATGGGCACACCTTAAAAAGAGCCCGAGAACTTGATCTTGATCCAATAAAATATTTAGTTGATAACAATTCTTATGAGTTTTTCAAAAAACTTGGTGATATTATATTTACTGGTCCAACAGGCACCAACGTAAACGACCTAATGATTATTGTTGCATTATAGTTTGTAGCAAGGAATTGTCAATTTCGACTAGTTGTCAGTAAAATATATGAGATAACAAAATGATATGGATACTTCATTGATCCAAACCTGTCATAGAAAAATTTGTGGTGGTACGGTTGGTTGAAATAGGCAATGAGGCTTTAAAACCTATGAGTATTTCTGAAATCATTGGCACATCACTATCCATTTTCTCTAGACGATATTTCTCGTTCGTATTGCCGTTCCTAGTAATATCATTAATTGAATGGATGTTCTGAGTAATTTCCAGTAGCCTTCCACCTATTCGTCTTCATCATCCAATTTTAATGGGCATTGCTCTTTTAGAAGCGCTTGGATCCTTGTTTTTAACGTTGTTTTTTGACGCTATAAGTACGGGTATAGTTACGCAACTTGCAGCTGATGAGTTCTTAGGTCGGAAAACAAATCTCAAAAAAAGTTTTAATTCAGCCTTGGATGTCATTGTTCCTCTAATTATAGGAATAGTTATAGTTGGTGCAATCGTTATAGTAGGTTTAATTCTCTTCATTATACTGGGAATCATATTTTTAGTTTGGTTTTGCTTAACTCCAATAGTTATAGTTTTAGAGAAAGGGGGGCAACTGACGCTATAAGTAGAAGCAAAGAATTAACAAAAGATAACTGGTTCCACACATTGGGCGTGCTCATAGTTGTTGCAATAATAGTTCTGATAGCATCTCTAATAGGAAGAGTAATTAGAAATATATTCGCCCTATTACTGTCTACACTGTTGGCTCTAATAGTTGAAAAAGTTATTTCAAGTTTTATCAGCCCAATTTTTGGGATAGTGTTAACAGTCTTATACTTTGATCTCTTAGCAAGGAAAAAAGCAGCCGTCGTCCCATCATTTCCTCCCCCAACACCATATGTGGAACCGGAGATGGAAGTAAAGGAAGTCCCTTCAATTACTTATAGGTATTGCCCGTATTGCGGATCACAACTACCGCCAGGCGCAAAGTTCTGTCCCAGATGCGGAGCAGCAATTGAGCAAGATGCATAAAGCGTTCCTAATATCTAAAAATACGAAATAACATGATCAGTCAATTCCTTCAGCCAATTTCTTAAGAGCATCCTTCGCCTCTATAAAACCCCTTGCAACTATGATGTCTCCAGGTCTCAGAATAAAATCGTCGGGAGGATTATAAAACCATATATCTTCTCTTTTTACCGCTATTATCTTTACCCCAATCTTTTCTTCAAGTTTAAGTTCTCCTAACATCTTCCCTATCAGCGAGGAATTTTCTGAAATCTTTGCTTCCATTACTGCCTCTTCAGCCTCTTCCATCACCATTCTTAATATCGGATGCGGTTCTACTCCTCTAAGCACAACATCCGCTATTTCAGCTGCTGCATCAGCCAAATTTTCCGTTGCAACACCAAGCCGTAAAAGTCCTAACAAATTCTTTTCGTTTTCTTTCCTTTTAATTCCTAATTCCAAAACCTTTAGCTCGAACTTGGTATGTAGTTTATCTACGTATTCTTCCAAGTCCATAACACGTTCTGCTAATTCTTTATCACCAAAAATTAAAGCAGAATATGCCAAATCTATCATAAACTCACAGGTATTTTTCAATTGTCTAATCATGTTTTCAATTGTAGCCCAATCTTCATTATCTGTCACTTAGTTACCTCCGGAAGCTCTTTAACCTTACCTGAGGACAGTTTATCGAGAAGTTCTATGCTTTCAACACTTCCTCTAGCGATTAAAATATCACCGGATCTTAGTTTAACTTTCTTACCCGGATTCAAAATCCAAATCTTTTCCCGCCTAATAGCTATAATATCCACACCCATTCTTGTCTCTAACATTAAATCTTCAAGAGTTTTACCAGCTAACACGCTTTCCTCTCTTACTTTGACTCTCCCAAGAATTTCCTCAGTTTTCTTAAAGGCTGAATGAATAGATGGATGAATCGATATGTTAAGAAGCACCAGGTTCGCTATGTCTGCTGCTGCATCAGATATCTTGTCAACTGCTGTTGCAACTTTGAGAATTCCCGATACTTGCTCAGCGTCTTCTCTATCACGAGCTGCTAGAGCCGCCTGTATGCCGAGAAGATAACCAAGATAATCTACTCTTTCCTCTAATCTCATTACTTCTTCTGCCAGCTTTTTATGATTATAAAGAAAAGCGGAATATGCCAAATCTATCATGAGAGATGACAAATCTTTCATTTCCTTTAAAATCTCTCTGACAGAAAGCGGCTTATATTCAACTTCCTGAGTAACCACTTCCTTTACTCCTCCACATTCAATATCATACTTTCAAATTTAAATCTATTTTACAGCATTACTATTAGCAATTTTAATTTCTCTAAAATTGATATTTCCAAAACATATTATAAATTTCTTATTTATTTTCTCCATTATTATGAGACCTTTTCACTTTCATCAAATAGCTATTGTGAACCTATTAATTTTAAATCCTAAAAACTTCATGTTCTATCTGATACTGATGCTATATAAGAAAAATTATGTTTGTTAATGTTTTTTAGAGTTTTTAACGGTTATTTGAATAATAGTAAAATATATTACCACATAAAGATGTAATATTTACTATAACAAACTCGCGATGATCGCAATGTCTACATCACTTCAAAAAAAGCTACTAAAAATTTTAGAGAAACTAGGTTTCACTCGAAATGAAGCAAAAATATACTTAGTCTTAATTTCCTCAGGTGCTCCTCTGAATGCATCCGAGATATCGAATTATTCTAATGTTCCTCGCCCAAACGTCTATGAAACTATAAATAGACTTATAGAAAAAGGCTTTGTCTTAAAGGAAGCTTCTAGTAGGGGTGGAAGATACGTAGCTGTCCTTCCAGATGAGATGTTAGAAATACTGCGTACAAAATATGAACATCGCTTAAAATTAATCAACGAAACAATGGAACAGTTCAAGAAATTACTTACCAAGAGTATGAGTGAAACAAGGTTCTCAGCTATGGGTACAATAGAATTGGTTAACGAAGAAGAAAAAATACTAAAGATTATCGAGGAAACCGTAGAATCTGCAAAATCCAAATTAATTGCTATAATTACTCCCGACATCTTAGAGGTAGAGGGAAAGAAGATAGTTAAAGCTATTAAACATTTAGCTAAAGCAAACGTAGATATAACTATAGGTTTAAAGGCAAATGACAATTACAAATATCAGATACGTGAATTATCAAAAATTTCCGTACTTTATCTCTGGCCTTATGGTGAGCTACCTCTTGGTTGCTATATTGCTGATGACAGTTGCTGCCTAGTTACTATGGTTGGTAAATGGTCGCCAATTATATCTTATAACATTGGCATTTTTACTAGAAATCCTCTGTACGCAAAATCTTTTGGATACTTTGCTCAAAAACTATTGACACTAACAACAAAAGAACTTGAAATAATCGGAAAACTCCGCGAAAGTAAGGAATATGTAATGACGTAGATATTTTTATCTCGTTTTCTTAATAGTCTTCATTTTCTCAAGTAATTTTTTAGCCTCACTATTTCTTTCAAAATATTCTCTTACCGGTTTTAAAAATTCTATTAGTGCATCAGCAGTTGCATTTTTTAGATCCAAGGGATGAAGCTCACCCTTCAAATACAATTGCTCCAATTCAGAATACGATTCAACAACCAAATCTCCACCATATTTTTCTGGTCTACGAATCTCCAAAGTAAAACCATCACGAGCAAACAACAAATATTTGTTTATTTCCATCACAGGATTAAATGCCACATCCTTCGGTGGGCAATAAGCTTGTCTAATTTTCTTTCTTATATCATCTGGAGAATCATGAACAAATATACACGTTTCCGGCAAACTTTTGCTCATCTTCGTATCTAAAAGGACTTCTTCCCTGGACTTTCCAGCGATATCCATTCTTCCTACACCAGCCAAACCCGAAAGAAGAGGAGTATGAACAGCTATAGGCTTCTTTCTTCCAACCCTGGGCGCAATATCTCTACACAACATATGGACACTTCTCTGATCCATTCCACCGTAAGCCACATCCACATCGAGAAGAAAAACGTCTGCTGCCTGCATAGGAGGATAAATCAACATACTAAACTTCATCTCTGCTTCTTCCATTTTTCTACCTAATATCGTCAAAGATCGCTTGATCCTCATAAGAGTTGCACTTCTAGCTATTCTAATCATCATCTCCAAATATTCTGCTCCCATATCCTCAACAAATTTTGTCGCAAGCAGATAACGTACCTTATCTCTGGGAACACCTAAAGCCGTGAACGTATGTTCCATATACTTAGCACACATTCTAATATTCTCAAGCACCCCTCCTAACTTCTCATTCGCATAGGCATGCAAATCAGCAAGCAAAATTGTAAAATCAAAACCAGCTTCAATAAAATCTATAACTTTATTAGCTGTAATTACCCATCCAAGATGAACAAGACCACTTGGTTCATAACCTATGTAACCCTTAGGTCTCTCAGTAGTCTCAAACAAATTCCTTAACTCATCTAAAGTCACAACTTCCTCCGTGTTTCTAGCGACTAATTTAACGCGATCCTCAACATCCATATCATTAAACCTCCTATAGACTGCAAATTAGAACAGAAAGATATTTGTTTATAAGTTTCTTAAAAATGTTGTCTAAGCTTTTTTAACTACTAGATCTTCTAACTGCTTCAATAAGTCTCTGAGAAAATCTATCGCTACACTTAACGTAGATAATTCCTCCTCTATCTGCCTTTTAAGCTGTTCTATAAGCTCTTCCTGCCTAAAGGGAGTTGATGCTTGCTCCATTTTTTTAAGTTCCTCAACTATCTTTTTAATTGAAGGATACTTCCTAAAAATTTCACGGATGTTTCTTATACGGGGCAATGCAAATTGGTGTATATGTACGCCTTCAGGTGATACTTCTAAAAGAAGTGTCAGATTACGAGATATTTGAAAGTATCTTCTAGGTGGTCCGCGTTCTACAGGTTTTATAAATGATTCAATTAAGCCGCATTGAAGAAGTTTATCTATATATTTTTTAAGCACCCATCTATGCATATTTAGTTCTTCAATTAATTGAGACCAATATTTTGGTTCGCTGAGTGCTTGAAGTATTTTTAAGCAGTTTTTCCCTGATAGGACCTTTAACAATTCGATCATTTTCTCTATTTCTTTTTCAATTTCTTCCCTGGTTATTGTTGTTCCCTCCCATAGAGATTAAATGAGAACGTTAACTTTATATATGTTACCCACCTATAGGTGACATTGGTCACCTATTAGTGACATAACATCAAGAGGTGTAATAACTTGAAAGATTGGGAAGACGACCTAGAAAAGGAAATGAGAGAAATACTTAGACAAATGATAAAAAACTTCATGATAACCTCGAAAATTAACCCTCAAAACACGCAAGTCTTTGGATACGAAAAAGTAGAAATCACATTACCCAACGGTAAAAGGATAATAAAAGAACAAAGGTATCCACCGACATTCAATAACTACATGTCGACCATAGATAAAACAACACAAACTATGCAAGAATCTCAAGACTTTCTCAACGATGTTATTCAAACAGCAAATGAAGTCATAGTTATCGCAGAAGTGCCAACACTAGACGAAAAGGACGTAAGCTTCCACGTGGAAAACAGAAAAGTCAAAATATTTTGTAAAGGACAATTAATTCACGAAATCGAAATGGAAAGAGACATCGACATTAACAATATCAAAAAGAAATTTAAAAACAGAATACTAGAACTTAGAATGCCATTAAAAGTTCAGACAAAGTAAAAATTTAAACGTGTTCCTTAAACGCTGAGGAAAGGTCTAACCCCTTTCTAATGAACCCTCTTCTCCACTATTTTTATTTAAAGCTGTCTGATACCATCTAGCTGATTCTGGTCTTCAAAGTTTTATAAAATAAACATAGAGATAAAAACTTGGGATGTAACGGAAGATTAAAAATGTCACAGTCTCATAAATGGTGATGTAGAAATCACTAGTAATTTCACGTTTAAAAATTATTTAAATAGGGGATAAACATGGGAAACAGTGTTGAGAAAACTCAATTTGACAAATTTTTCAAAGCTAAGTCTGTAGCAGTCATTGGAGCGTCTTCCAAACCTGGAAAAATCGGTTACGAAGTTCTCCGTAACCTTGCTTGTTTTGAATATAAAGGCAAAGTTTTTCCCGTTAACCCCGCAAGAAATGAAATCTTAGGACTCAAATGTTATCCCTCAGTTCTTGACATACCCGAAAAAATAGATTTAGCTGTTTTAGTTATACCAGCAGAACACACACCTAAAGCCGTTGAAGAATGCGGTAAAAAAGGTATAAAAAACATCGTAATAATCTCTGGAGGTTTCAAAGAACTCGGAGAACATGGAAAAGAATTAGAGGGAAAAACAGCTGAAATAGCAAGAAAATATGGAATAAGAATTATCGGACCAAACTGCATAGGAGTTTTCGATTCAAAAACAAGACTGGACACATTTTTCCAAAGCAGAGAACGTATGATAAGACCATCACCTGGACCTATAGCTTTTCTTACTCAAAGCGGTACATACGGCTGCGCGTTCCTCGAATGGGCTGCAGAAAGTGGTATTGGCATCAGTAAATTCGTTAGCTACGGAAACAGAATCGATGTTGACGAAGCAGACTTACTACGCTACCTAGCTGCAGACGAAGATACTAAAGTAATTGCGATTTACCTAGAAGGCTTAGGCAATGGGAAAAAATTTATTGAAGCAGCAAAAGAGGTTGTAAAGAAAAAACCTGTAATTGTCCTTAAAGGAGGAAGAACAAAAGAAGGAGCCAAAGCTGCTCAAAGCCATACAGGTTGGCTTGGCGGAGAAGAACGAATTTATCGGGGGGCATTCAAACAAGCAGGTATAATTTGGGCGGACACTTTTGAAGAACTCTTCGACATGGCGAAGGCCCTAGCCATGCAGCCTCCAGCTCAAGGCTCAGGAGTTGCTATGGTAAGCAACGGAGCTGGACCAATGGTTCAAGCGGTTGATGCATGTATCGAAAAGGGCTTAAAAATAGCTAAATTGTCCCAAGAAACGATAAGCAAACTTAAGGAAAAATTACCCCCATTCTATATTGTTAATAATCCCGTTGACGTAACTGGTAGTGCTAATAGCAAGGATTATAAAATTGTTCTTGAGGCTTTTCTTGAAGACACAAATGTACACATTTTAATGCCGTTCTTCGTTTTTCAGGACACACCGTTGGATGAAGGTATCATTGATGTTATGAAAGAATTAAATGAGAAATCAAATAAGCCCATTGTTGTTGGGGCTGCAGGTGGACCTTATACCAGAAAAATGTCAAAAATCTTGGAAAAAATAGGGATTCCGGTTTATCCTATACCTGAAAGAGCTGTAGCTGCCGCACATGCACTATATGGTTACGGAAAAATCAAAGAAAAAACAGCTGAACAAAATTAGAAGTGAGCTGTGGAACGCTTTTAGTTAACGCTATTCAAAGCCAAATCTTTTCCTTAATTCCTCAGACATCATACTTGGATTCCATGGTGGGTCGAAGGTCAACTCTACTTCAACATCTTTTACTCCAAGTTTTCTTATCGCATCTTCAACTTGTCTTGGTATCACTAAAGCTAGGGGGCATCCAATGGTCGTTAAAGTCATTTTAACGTAAACTTTCTCGTCTTCAACTTTAACATCATATATTAGGCCTAAGTCTACAACGCTTACCCCTATTTCTGGGTCATAAACGTTTTTTAGAGCTTCCATTACTTGTTCCTTTGTAACCATTTTAGAACCACCTTTCAACATGAAAAATCTAGGAGAGTAGATAAACTTTTCTATTATCATTTTGTAATAGCTAACGCTTTTACTTTCATTACTTTCTTATTATGTGAAACCCCCCTACAGAATTTTTTGTTGATGAATTTACAAACTTTCTACTCACTTAGTGTATAATTTGAATAACTAATGTTTCATTTAAGTTTAAGTCAGCTATAAAAGATAGAGTGATAAATTATTATAAGCCCTATATGGAGGTAGAATGTATGCTTATTGGTATTATCTCTGATACTCATGATCGCTTAGAAGCCATAGCAAAAGCTGTTAGTAAACTTAACGAATTAAAAGTTGAAATGGTTATTCACTGTGGAGACTTTATTTCTCCGTTTGTTGTAAGAGAACTTGGAAAACTAAACTGTAAACTGATCGGAGTTTTCGGTAACAATGACGGAGATAAATATACCCTTACCCAAAAGTTCTCCAGCATAGGTTTTCAACTTCACGACGGTCCGCATACAATTGAAATCGACGGATTAAGGGTTCTGATTTTACATGGATACCGTTCTCCAGAAATGACCATTAGTATCGCATACAAACTCGCTGAAACCGGCAAATACGACATCGTTGCCTACGGACATACACACAAATACGATAAACAAAAAATAGGAGACACCCTAGTTTTAAACCCTGGAGAGGTCTGCGGATACTTAACACATATGTCTACCATGATGATTTTAGATACGAAGCGAATGGAAGTCAAAAAAATCACTCTATAAGAACAATAAAATAATAGCAAATAATTCATCACTGAGAGGCACGTTGGAGCGGAATTATGTTGAGGGTTGCAGTCCATGGCGACGATTGCGATGGCATTTGTTCAGCAGCATTGATACTTCTAAAATTTCCAAATGCAAAAATAAGATTTCTAAATCCTAGAAGCATCTTTACAGTTAATGAGGAATTTGACCTCGTTGTAGATCTTCCAAAACCAAAGAAATGTAAAGTAAACATAGATCATCATAAAAGCAACTTGGAAAGGTTAAAAGCAGAAGGTTTGCTTAGCCCACAAGACGTAGTAGACCCAAATGCTCCCGCAGCAGCTCTTCTGCTTATGAAATATTTGAACCTGGAAAATGATAAAAAAGCTAGAGAACTTGTTGAAATCGCTGTTGCCGCTGATACAGCTAGGCACACCGAGGAAACACTAATTCTAGATAAAATTATTAAAGCTTCTCTAAACAATGAAGAAGATCTACTGAGAATCGCTAAAATCCTAGCTAAGAAAGGGAAAGATTTCCTAAGCGACGAATGGTTAAAAAAGAAACAAAAAGAAATCGAGACAGAACTCTCAAAAATCAAAATCTTTCTAAAAACTTTTGTTGACAGTCTTGGCGTTAACAGCGGTTTTGTCATAGTTGATGAAATTGATGCAATATCTTACCATTCAGCAAAAGATATTGCACATATGCTTTTAGATCGTGGTTGCGACGCCGTTGCAGTTCTCTATAGAGATGCTTCTGAACCTTCAAAAATCAGAATTTCTATTAGGGTGAGACGTGATAGTGACGCTATAGATGCAGAAGAAATTACAAGAAAGTTAGGGGGCGGCGGCCATAAAAAAGCAGCCGGCGCGATAACCACAGATGTCAAAGAAGCTATTTTCATGCTTTTAAATGAATTCACGAAAAGATCTCCCACAAAATCCGTTATTTTTGTGAAATTACCTAAAGTTACTTAAAATTTTGTAAAATTAAAAAGTAATACGCAAAACTGTTAAATGGCTACATTTTCTTCTTAAATTTCTCCTAGAACATCGATCATGACTTACTTCAAAAAGACCTCTAACTATTTTATTTCCTTAAACTAGTTTTACGAAAAGATATTTATGCCAGCGTACTAATATTTACTTACATCTTGAGGAGAGAAAAGATTATATCACAGCAACCGTCAAAACAATCATCTAAATAAACTACATTAGGTGACTTGCGATGAAAAAAGAAATTAAGAGAATATTAAACAAATTGAAGCTTAAAGGGATATCAGTAGTACTTCTCTTTGTAGCTACGGGTATATTCCTAGGAAGTCTGTTCGTTATAGCTGGTTTCCTAAAAACAACTCCCTTTCAGAAAGCATTCAGTTTAGTTTCAGCTTTTATAGCATTTGTCGTCTCAGCGTTTTTTGCATGGGTTGGAGACTTAATTGAGGAGTCAAAATGAGGTGTTTTACGTGAATATAAAAAGATTTTTCGCTAAACACGGCTTAATAACAAACGGAGTTCGTTTTAACATTGTAAGTGAAAGTTTCTACAAATTAATGGTGGGCGTTGCCGATTTACTAACAGAAAGACTCGGAGATGAAGGTGAACATTTGCTCGTTAATCTTATGGAGAAATTTGGAGCGGAAGACGGGAAAAAATTGAAAGAGGAACTTAACCTTGGTGACAGTTTGGAAGATGCTGCTGATGCATGGCTTATCATGGGTAATGTTTTCAAAGTTAAAATGATCGCTAAGAAACTCAATAAAAATGAGATAGAATTTCATCATCCATACTGCCCTATGTGGAACTTCTTTAAATCAAAAGGAAAAATCTACTGTAAAACCCTCTGTCTACCATATGTTGAATCATTTGCAAAGGCAGTTTCACCAAACATTGAAATGGTAATAGTCCAACCGCCTACAGAGGAAAACACCTGTATCAAAAAATTAGTCGTCAAAAGTTAGCTTTGGAATTTTGCCAAATCGGTTCTTATAATCTTCGATATAGTGATGCAACGTCAAAGCCGTAAACTCTTCCCTTTTCATCTGTAATTTTTTAATAACTTTCTCAATACCCCTTTTATTTCCTTCCACTTCTATAAAAGCTCCAATTTCTGGGAAAACATCTAACATAACTCGTACTTTCTCATCTCTAAACTCATATATTTCTCTAATTCTATCAATCCTAAATGTAACTCTAAAACCTAAGCGTTCAAAGATCTTAACAACGTTTATACCGTCATCAACGCGGACTTCTAATTCCTCTCTAATTTTATATTGTCCATCCGCCTTTCGTGGACCCTTAAAAGTTAATATTCCTTCGCCATTTTCAAAAACCCTTACTCTTAGTACGCAATCCCTTTTCTGAAGCCTTCCATCTTCAAAATCAAGGCTAAAGTCCTTAATTAAATTTTTAGAAATAAGAATTCCACCACTAACCAGTATTTTCTCCTTTATTTCCTCAACATTATCGATTTTTGCTTTAACCTCAATTTCCATATTACTTAAAAATTCAACGTTTGACATTTTACTTACGAACCCAAAACGAACAATTTAAAATTTTATCAATAATTGATATCGCCTATATAGTTTTTATATTTTTAACAGTTTGTAGCAGTAAATATGCTAGTTCCTGAAATGCTAAATCAACATTTTCTCCAGTCTTAGCAGACGTTTCTATAAAAACTATCGGAACATCGAATCGTTCTTCTAAATATCTTTTCAGTATTTGTCCTTCTTCATTACTAACCCAACTACGTCTTGGGTCAGGTGGAGCATCCGCCATGGGTCTGAGATCTATTTTGTTTCCAATTAAAACAACCGGTATTCTTCCCACATTTTTTATTAGCTCTTCCATCCAAAAAACAGTGTTTTTAAACGTGTTTCTCCTCATTACATCGTAAACCAAAAGAACTCCACTCGTACCCTTATAGAATGCTTCTCTTACTGCTTTGAAGTGTGGTTGTCCAGCCAAGTCCCATATCTGAAACTTAATTTGTGCATCATCGGATAATTTAATGCTCTTTATGGCAAAGTCAGCGCCAATGGTCATTATATATGCACCACTGAATCCTTCACCCATGAATTTTTTCCTAAGAGCTGTTTTCCCAACGCCGCCATCGCCAATCAATACAACCTTGAAAAGATACATGTTTCTCATAAATTCGCACCTCTTGTCCCATCCCTCGTTAAGGATGGGCAAATAAAGTTACTACAACATAAATTATAAATTTTTTGATAACCCTATGGCTTGTTTAACCGTGTAGATTGAGGAAATCTAAAAATTAGAACTACTGTTTTGCGAGTGATTCAATATTCAAATAAAGATTATGAGAATTTAATTATTCCTTAACTGCCTTTAAAATCATGTCAGCAAGTGTTATAAACGCAGTATTTACATTTTCTCCAGTCTTAGCAGATGTTTCTATGAAATGAACTTGAACCCCGTACTTATCTTCCAAAAGCTGTTTCATCTGAAGCCCTTCTTCGGTAGTAATATGATCTCGTCCAGGAACACGTAAATCAATTTTATTTCCAACTAGAACTATTGGAACTTTCGCACCTGCATTATTCAAAAGCTCTTTCATCCAAAGCTCAAGATGTTCATAAGTTTCCCTTCTCGTTACATCATAGACAAGGAGAGCTCCTCTTGAACCTCTATAGAAACCTTCTCTTACTGCTTTGAAGTGTGGTTGTCCAGCTAAGTCCCATATCTGAAACTTAACTTGTGTGCCGTCGGATGTTTCAACATTCTTTACAGCAAAATCAGCACCAATGGTAACTAGGTATGATGCGGTAAATCCTTCACCCATGAACCTTTTTCTCAGAGTTGTTTTCCCGACACCGCCGTCGCCGATCAAAACTATCTTGAAAAGATAAACCATCGTTAATCAACCTCAAAGTGGGTTAGTATTTGAGTTATTGTAGTAGTATTTCTTAACTCTTACGGTTTTAAGATACGTTAAGTAATTGCAATATTTTAAATTTTAGGTAAGAGCATCAAAAAGGCAGATGTCTAAATTCTCTTCACAGCATATAACTTTGCAAGTAATTTCATGACTTGTGTTGAAATCATTGGTTAAATAAATTTTAAAACATAAAAATACCATGTGGAAAAAGAAACACAACAAAGTTATATGTTAATTTATCTGTTGTTCCATAACTTAAGCAATTAAGTTAAGAGTTACATCTAAAACCTTAGATGATGCGATTTAAGAGGAGATAAACAATGTCACTTGTTGAAGGTGGAGAAGTCAAAAAAATTACAGATTATGAAAAACTCATTAAATATTTCGGTGTGTCTAAAATAGAACCGATCTTAGATCGATTTAAGGAACCCCATAGACTCTTAAAACGCAACATTGTCTTTGCTCATAGAGATTTCGACAAAATTTTAGATGAAGTCGACAAAGGAAATATCTTTGCGGTTCTAAGTGGACGGGGGCCGTCAGATCGAATGCATCTAGGTCACTTAACCCTTTACGAATTCAATTTATATCTTCAAAAGAAAATGGGAGCTAATGTTTACATACCTTTTTCCGACGATGAAAAATATGTCTTTAAAAAAGTTGAAAGCTTAGAAAAAGCAAAATATCTGGCATTAGATAACGCTTTGGATATTATTGCTTTAGGCTATGATCCTAGAAAAACTGAGTGTTTCATTTCCACAGAACTACCGTGGGTATACAAAACTGCAATAAAATTATCAAGACACTTAACATACAGTACTGTAAAAGCTGTTTTTGGATTTAAAGGAGAAAACAACCCTGGAGAAATATTTTACTCATGTATTCAAATGGCACACATACTTTACCCCATTTTAGTCTATAATCTACCAACCGTAGTACCGGTAGCTATTGACCAAGATCCTTACATTAGAATCAGTAGGGACGTCGCAGAGAAAATCAGGGTGTTTAAACCTGCAGGCATATACCTTAAGTATCTAAGAGGATTGACCGGAGAACCTATGAGTTCAAGTCAACCAGAAACCTGCATATTTGCAACAGATAGCCCTGAAGAAGCAAGGAAAAAAATTTGGAACGCTTTCACGGGAGGGCAGCCAACAGTCAAAGAACAAAGAGAAAAAGGTGGAAACCCGGACATATGTGTAGTCTACGAAATGTTAAACATATATTTCATTGAAGATGATAAAGAGATGGAAAAACTGAGAAGTGATTGCATAAATGGAAATATTCTATGTGGCGAGTGCAAACTCAAATTAACGGACTACGTAATTAAATTTCTAGAAAAACATAAAAGAGAAAGAGAAAAATACAAATATAAGTTGAAAGAATTTTTTATACACGAAATAGATGAAGATTTACTAGCTAAGCTCCCTTAATTTACCCTTTTCGAGACTTTTCGAGAAGTGCTTTCATTAATAGCTTTTTAAGATCATCCTCTATTTCTGATAAATCTTTTATAGTATCTATTGCTCTCCAAAACCCTCTAGACTTATATGAACCCAATAATCCTTTTTCAGCTAAAACTGGAAATGTTTCCTTTTCAATATCTCCTTTGTCGGGCAAAAAATCTACAATGTTTCTTTTAATTATGTATACTCCTCCATTAATCCAATAAGGTAACTCGGGTTTTTCTCTAAATCCTCTTATTCTATTAGTTTCATCAACATCTACAATTCCGTAAGGGCTTTTGAATGGAACCAGGAGCATTGTAGCCATGAAATTAGTTTCTTTGTGATACTCTATCATAGGTTTCAAATCTATTGTTGTAATTATATCCCCGTTAGTGACTATAATATCTTCTTCGTTTTCGTCAACATAGTTTAAAGCTTGTTTTATGCCTCCTCCGGTTCCCAGCTTTTCTTTCTCAACAGAATATTGTATTCTCACGCCAAGTTTTTCTCCATCTCCAAAATATTTTACTATTTTTTCATGCTTATATCCGCAAGCAATAACGAAGTTATCAACTCCCTGTGATTTTAACCACTCTATTTGATACTCCAAGATGGGTTTCCTAAGTATTTCGACCATAGGCTTCGGTTTTCGGTTGGTCAGAGGCCTCAAGCGAAGACCCAAACCTCCAGCCAATATTATCGCATACATAGAAATCGTGCTCTCCTTCTAATTTTAATATACCTTTCAATATCAAGTTAGTTTTTACCTAGTTAAATTTTACCGTTTATAAAAAGTTACAAACTCTCTCAACTCTTATATCTGCTGTTAATATAACAATACAGGTTACCAAATTCCAGTACTTCGTTTAATTACTTTAACCGTGGAATATCGTTACCAAACTACATTAAACAAAATCTAACCGGATGGAAGATAAAATACTTCTTAAGTACCTTTAACCAACATCTAATAAAATATTACACCAGCTAAGCTACAAATAGCATAGCTAAACAATCAGAAAGTCTAAACGTAAAACAATGTAAAAGAAAACAAAATCGCAAAAACCTTAAACTCTGCAAATACCTATTTAAACATCCTCCATTCTAACCACTCAAAATATGCAGTAATGAGCAAGCCAAACATAAACGCAAAAACAAGAATCAGCACAAGCATAAGAAAAATCGACCTAAAAACGAAACTTAGGTAAATCCCTACCAATGTTACAATCGATCCCAAAAATAATCCGACTATAAGTCGCCGCGTAAATATTAAGGGCTGTTTTTCCATAACAAGATGTTTTTCTTAAAAATATTAAAAATTATTGCTTTAGTGATCACCTTAAGTCCGTATAAAGGAAGGTGCTCTAGTTTCAGTAACTATACTAGTTACAGCTTTTTCAATAGCTTTAATCATTCTCTCGGGCGTCAACGTTATTTTAAACATCTCAGCCTTAAAACCAAAATATCTACCCCTTGTGACTTGCGCTAACCATATTAAGAGATGCGTAGGAGATATGATGAGTTTTGCGTCCCACTTATCTAAGTGAAGAGGATTAATAACTACAACAGGAATATTTTTTCTCGCTAAAAGGAGAGTCGCAGCTATCACATCAGCCTGCGCTGGCATCGGAATTCTATCTCTTAATGAAGGGCTTATTGGCCTTTTTAGCGGTACATTTGCTAGTCCATCACTAACTAATACAATTATTGGAACTGTATCAGGATTTCTCCTCAATTCCTGCGTTAACACTTGGTTAGCCTTAAGTAATCCATCAGCCAACGGCGTACTACCGCCAACCTTTAGCTCTGTAATTTTTCTTGCTACCACATTAATATTTGTAGTTGGATGAAACACTACCCTAGCTTTCTCTCCCTGAAGAACAATCAATCCTACTCGATCTCTATAACGATAAGCTTTCCTATGCAAAGAGAATACAGCTTCAGAAATTGCTTTAAGATGGTATAACATACTTTCACTCAAATCTAAAACCAATAGCATAGTAATTGGAGCTTTATACATTCTAACATTTGTTCTCAAATCTTGAGGTTCAATCTGTATAGCTAATTGCTCAGCAAGTCGCCCTTGACGTAGCACTGCAGCTTTCAATGTTGGCTCTAAGGCTATATCGACATTAAAGGCCTCAGGAATTTCGTAACCTACTACCCTACCTTTATGAACTGACGTCACTGCCAAAGCTCTTTTACCAGAAAGATATCTACCCTTTCTAGCCCTAACCTTTACATCAAAATTAAATTCGAATTTTTCCCTACGTGACCTAAGCTCTTTGAGCACGGTTTTACCAAAACCAAAAGGCATTTTCCTAGAAATATCTAATGCTGAAAATCCCATGGGAGCTATATCTATCATGACTTTTTCTTCTTCTTCGCCGCTCTTTACAATCATACGGCTTTTTGAAATTTTTTCACTCCAAATAGACTTTAACTTACTAGCAACCTTATTAAAAAAACCTTCTTTCGTTTTAAAAGAATATGCAATTCCGCCTAGATACTTTTGTACGCTACTTCCGGGCTTGGATGCCATATCTCCTATTTTACCTATCTTACCACTTTTTCGACCCTTTCTAAACAGGTCACGAAGTTTTTCCTTCTCTTCTTTTTCGGGCGTGCGAGTAAGCATAAAAAGTCTTTTAAACCTAGAAGTTTTTTCCGTTAAAACCTTATGAACATCCTCGACCTCTGGAGATTTGTCGCGTCTTTTTCCATGCTCTATTTCGGCAGTAGTTTCCCGTAAGACGTATCTACCCCCTCCTTGACGAAAAAATTCCTTCATGGATTTCATCACGTTCTTAAAGGCAGCATCTATTTCCTCATATGTTGCTGGTTCCTCAAACCCTCCACGCCTAGTTCTATGACCCAGTGCAAGCTTAGCTGCAACATTAATATCCTCAGGTTCAACTACTGTCCTTCCCTGAAAAGCGGCAAGAGTCCTCGCAGTTTGAACAATAACTATGTCAGGTCTATGGCCATCAACTTGAAGAATTAAACATAATTTCGCTACAGCTTTCAAAATGGGGTCAGGTATCTGCACACTTGGAAGTATTTCTATTGCTTTTGTTATCCTTTCTCTAAGTTCCCTCTGCTTTTCTTCATATTTTTTCCTAAATCCTAAAGGATCCTCAGCAAACTCCAAGTTCCTTTTTATAACCTCAACCCTTAGCTCTTCATCCCGAATTCCTCTGATCGAAACCGATAAAGGTAAACGATCCAGCAATTGGGGCCGTAATTCACCCTCCTCCGGGTTCATTGTCCCTACAAGTATAAATCGGGAAGGATGAGCAATGGAGATTCCTTCTCGCTCAACAATATTCCAGCCTGAAGCAGCTGCATCTAAAATATCATCAACTATGTGGTCTGGCAGCAAATTAATTTCATCGACGTACAGAATGTTTTGGTTAGCTTCCGCAAGAATCCCAGGTTGTAAAGCCCTTACCCCTTCTTTCAAAGCCCTCTCTATGTCCAAAGAACCTATAACCCTATCTTCTGTTGCACCAATCGGCAACGTAACAACTCTCATTTTCCTCTTTTCAACTGGTAGTTCTTCGCCTCTCTCAAATTTCTCTCTGCAAACATCACACATATTTGTCGGATCTTCAGGATTACAATTAAAAGGGCAACCTTTCACAACCTTTATTTCAGGTAGCAAATCTGCTAAAGCCCTTACCACGGTGCTTTTACCAGAACCTTTTTCTCCCCTTACTAGCAAGCCACCTATCTTAGGATTTATTGCATTCAAAATTAAAGCTAATTTTAATAAATCTTGATCAACCACAGCTGTAAACGGAAAAACTATTCTTTCCTCAGAAGAATTTCTCGACATTTTAAAGTCTGACCCCCAAATTATAAAAATTCGAAAAACGATATAAAGTATTCGATGATAAAAGGAATCTTCCTTTCATTGATGCTATTATAAAAAGATAAATATTTAACTTAGCTGGAAATCACATGTGTCGCTTTATCATAAATATTTTTACTTCTTTTTCTTCAGCTTCCTGACAACCGCATCAGCAGCCACGATCAATGGATCCCATACCGGTGATATTGGAGGCGCATAAGCTGTTTCCAGCGAAAGTAAATCGTCTACTGTCAAGTTTTTCATTAGAACCAGCGACACGATATCTACTTTAGTCGCTACACTGTTTTCACCAATCACTTGAGAACCGATTACACGTTCATCTTCTGGATTCACTAATATTTTTACATGTATTTCTTTGCTATTTGGGAAATATTCAGGTTTCGTTTTTCCTCTCACAGTTCCAATGATAGGTTTTATACCTCTATTCTTTGCTTGTTGAGCAGTTAAACCAACTGAAGCTATTTCAAGACCAAAAAGCTTAGTGACTCTTGTAAGAACAGTTCCGCGATAAATCGCAGTTCCTCCAGCAGCATTTATACCAGCCACTTTACCCTGTCTCACAGCAACAGTTCCCATTGCAGCTAAAATCGGTTCACCTGTTACAAGGTATTTTGTTTCTACACAGTCCCCTGCAGCATAAACATCTTCCACCTTTGTCTCCATATGCTCATTCGTCTTTATTCCACCGGTTTTCCCTAGCTCGATACCCAGTTTTTGTGCAAGTTCTGTTTCCGGTTTAACTCCAGTAGAAACAACTACCAAATCAGCTGGTATTTCTTCTCCCTCAACAATAACTCCCCTTACTTTTCCATTGCCTAAAATTTCTTCAACACGTTTTCCAGTTAACACGGTTACTCCATCTTTTTCCATTCTATTTTGCACGATCCTAGCAAAATCAGCATCAAGAACCGTGGGTAAAATCTGTGGAAGAAGTTCTACAACGGTAATTTTTAACCCTAAACTATGTAATGCTTCAGCAACTTCAAGTCCAATCATTCCAGCGCCGACAATAACAGCATTTTTGCTTTTTTCAGCAGCTTCACGAATCTTTACAGCATCTTCAATCGTTTTGAGCGTGAAAACGCCATTTTTATCAACGCCAGGTATGGGCGGAACGCTTGGGGAACTTCCTGTAGCTATTACCAACTTGTCATATTGCTCTTTCTCGACTTTACCGTTTCTAAGATTCTTTATTTCCAAAATCTTCTTATCAGGGTCACCGTCTATTACAACACGCCCAAGTTTAAGCTCTATCCTTAAAAATTTACTGTACCAAGAAGAGGGATGCTCTATAAGATTACTTGGATCGGGAATCACCTTGCTAATAACGTATGGTAAGCCGCAACGTGAATACTCCGGATAATTCTCCCGATTTACCACTACTATCTCCACTTTTCTATCCACTTTTCTAGCCCATAAAGCTGCTGAAACACCAGCAGCCCCACCACCAACAATAACAATCTTTCCAACCAAAACCAATTCCTCCTAACAAACCGAATTTTGACAAAATTAAATACAAATTAATTTGTCTGGAGTTCTCGACAATACCCTATGTCCCTTCTCAGTTACAAGCACGTCATCCTCAATTCTAACCCCACCCTTACCCTGAATATAAATTCCAGGCTCCACTGTTACAATCATCCCTGGCAGCAATTTCATTTCCGCTCTCTTAGACTTGCCCCTCTCTCCCAGCAACGGCCCTATATCGTGCACATCAATGCCAATAGGATGCCCCGTTGAATGCGGAAACTCCTCTTCCTTAAAACCATGCTTTAAAATAATATCCCTAGCTACTTTATCTATCTTCCATGCCTCCACCCCAGGACCTATCGCATTGATCGCCTTTCTCTGAGCTTCGAGAGCCGCGTTAAACATTCGTTGGAATAGTTCTGGAGGATTTTCTCCCACATAAACCGTCCAAGTTATATCACTGACCCTTAATTTATATTCTGCACCAAGATCGATAATCACTAAATCTCCTTCTTGAATTTTCCTTTCCCCAGTTTCATGATGTGGATCGGCACTGTTTGGACCAGAGGCTACAATTATTGGAAAACTTGGGGTTGCTCCTCTTTTTCTCATAAAATGTTCAGCTTCAGCAGCAACTTCAGCTTCTGTTATACCAGGTTTTATCGATTCTACGGCTTTCTCCATGGCTCCAAGAGCAATTTCCACAGCTTTTTCATGTAATTTTACATCCTCAGGAGTTTTTATCGTCCTTAAATTTTCTAAAAGTCCTTGAGCAGAAACAAAAGTTGCATCTGGAAAAATTTTTCTTAATGCTAAGTAATCTCCATGCGTCAAAGTGTTAATGGCTTCTCCTCCCTCTTTATATAGATTTTCCACATAGTTAAGCGCTATGACCGGTTTTTTAGAAATTTTGTAAACAATTTCTCTAAGTTTTTCAATAAACTCTTCACTCTTTTTATATGATAATATCTCTTCTATTTGTTTTGCTTTTCGCGCCATAGGGGCTTCCATTAATGTACAAATAGCTACCGAACTTCCATCTTTAGGTATAATTATTGCATGTCTACCAAAACAACGTGCCCCTAATAGAAAGGGGCTATGTATATCTTTTCCTTCGGCTGTTACAATCAACCATAAATCTATTCCGTGATCTCTAAGATATTGTTGCGCCTTTTCAATTCTAAGATTTGACATAGAAGTACACCACACATTTTTATACTGCTTTGTTAAATATTGTGATTACATGTAGCTCGAAGGTTAATTCGTTTAAAAACAAATAATCTAATAAATGTACTTAAACATCAAGGTGAACTCTATGGCTAAGAAAATAACTTTAAGCGATAAAATGTTTAAAGAACTAATTGACAGATTTAAAGATAAAAAAGGGTTTTTAGGCGTAATACTCTCGACAATCGATGGACTTCCAGTAAAGTCCACCTTAGAAACAGATATAACTGAAGAGTTCACAGCCAGAATGGCGTATCTACTTGGCAAACTAGACAAATTTGCCGAAAAACTTGACGGCACCAAGGTTGTGGGATTAACCGTTGAAACAGAAAACACCGAAATAATACTCATAAAAGAAGATACAACCTTCATGAGCGTTCTACTCGCGAAATAATCTGTTGACCAACAAATTGGAGCTTTATGCAGCTAATAACTAACGATTAACATTTAAATTTTGGCGTAAAATTGCAAAATATTTACCTTTTTTAGACAAATTTATTAAACGAATTTTTACCAAGTCTTAATGGCATATTTGATGCAAAAGGGGTATTCAATGACTGAATTGAAAGAAAAAACGAAAAAAATTGGAATAAAATTACATCCAAAAATAGCATTAACAATTCTCATTACCGTGTTCCTTCTTGGTTCAGCCACCGGAGTAGAGAGAACCATAATTTCCCTATATGCAGAAAAATATGTTACATTAGGCGTTCAAATTGGAGCTGTGATATCAGCTTTTGGGGCCTTTAAAGCAACCATGGACATGCCAAGCGGCATAATTAGTGACAAAATCGGAAGGAAAAAGGCACTCATTATGGGTAGCATCACATATATTTTAGGAGCGTTCATACTTGCATATTCGAATTCTTATTTTGAAATTTTAGCCGCAAACTGTTTAATCGGAGCAGGCACTGGAATGTTTCTTGCAGCTGCCATGATTTCCTTAAGTGATATAGGAGGCTCTGAAGAAAGAGCATTTTCCTTTGGATTAATGGAGTTCTCTGTGTACGCAGGTTTAAGCATAGGTGCACTAATAGCAGGAATATTAGCAATAATATATCAATCACTCAGAAAACCCCTTTTCTTCACAGTATTAATGTCTTTAATCGTCTTTGCCATTTCAACAACACTCATCAAAGAAACGAAAATTTTCATTGAAGAAAGGGAATATAACATCAAGTATAGAACTTCTAAAAGAAGGAACTTATCAAAGTTCGCCAAGAACCCGGGGCTTGTAACCATATATTTCGCTGGACATGTAACAAAAATCGGAGATGGCCTAGTATGGGTTTTCCTACCCATATATCTTAGCGAGGTCATCCAGTTTAACATAGAACAAATAGGTATTATTCAAGGAGCCTTCACAATTGTTTGGGCCCTCTCAATGCCCCTAAGCGGTAAAATAAGCGATATGGTTGGAAGAAAAATACCCTGCATCACCGGGCTCCTACTAAATGGCACATTTTTGTTCTTACTTCTTTGGGCACAAAGCTTTCCAATCGTGTTAGTATTTATAATTTTAGCGGGTATTGGTGTAGGCCTATATTACCCGGTTCTACCAGCCGTTTCAGCAGACGTCGTCAGACCAGAGTTAAAAGGATCAGCCCTTGGACTATATAGAAGTCTTAGAGATGCAGGATACTTTACAGGGCCTCTCATTCTAGGTCTAATTATTGATATCTACAACATTAAGTTGGCTTTTTCTTTGGTATTTTCTTTGCTAATTGTTTGTGCAGGCGCCGTTTTAATAATCGTCAAAGAAACGAGACCAGGCTGGCCAGCTTTCGAATACTCCATTAAGCACACTGAATTAGTATGTGAAGCGGCAAGAAGAGTGGAGTTGGCAGTACATGCATTTGTCAGCGAAGATGTAGAGGCAGCAAAAAAGTTGGTACATGAAGCAAAGATATTAGAAAGAAAAGCAGATGAAATTAAGAGAGAAATTATGCTTAGATTATCCATAGGAGTGTTAGAAGCCCCAGATAGAGCTGACTTCTTACGGTTAACAGAACTTGTCGACGATGTCGCTGGATACGTTGTTGGCGCTGGCCGTAGACTTACACTACTTAATCCAAAAGACTTTCCAAGAAAGATCAGAGAAGATTTCGCCATGTTTTCTAAGGGTGTAACAAAGATTGCAGATTTGGTAAAACAGGCAATCGAAGCTTTAAGAATAAATGTTGAAGAAGCGCTTAGAATAGTAGAGGAAATCGAAAAACTAGAGACAGATATGGATGACTGGTACCATGAAACCTCAAGCGAAATAATCAAACTTAGCGATAAACTTAGTACACCAACCCTCCTAACGGTTAGAGATTTCATAAACTTAATAGAGTTTGCAATAGACACTGCCGAAGATGCAGGAGATCACGTTCGAATGATAGCAGTAAAACATTACATCTAAAACTTCGAAGCAACATTTCCTATAATCTTACAAAATCAGTTCAAGATTCTAAATTTAAAATTTACAAAAATTAAATAAAATGAGTAAGATTTGTTGATTATCGTCGTCTTTTATCGTGAACTATGTTGTCTATTGCAATTACGAAACCAAGCAACTGTAATCTATCTACATCGTCCTTAACAACATGGACAGCATACTTGTCGCTGTAATCAAAAACACCGCTAAGAAATATGTCCCTGAGCCTATCGGCTTTACTAATGGTAGCCACTAAATTATTCTTATCATCAAATATCTTGAAGTCCCAGCCAAACAAATTGCCCTTTGCAGTCAAAAGTTTCCTGCCATTTTCGTCTTCAAGCCACAAAGACGGTCGGAAGAAGCTCAAAAGCTTTTTAGCAACCCTACCAACAAGCCTATCGTTTACATCCTTAATATCATAAGTTGGACGCAGCGCAACAATTTTTCTATGAACCGCACCGACCATTGTTTGATTATCAGCTTCTCTAAGCTCTATTAAAGCTCTCAAAGAGAGCAATCTACGATGCATACGACCAATAATATTTCCATGTTCATCATATATGTCTCCGTAACCTAGGTCCCAGTGTTTTTCCTTAACAAAGTAATATTTCCTTGAGGGATCCAAAAGACCGCCGCGAGTAGGTGGTGAAGATACAACTTCGTCAGCTAGTGGTTGCCCGCATTTCGAACAAAATTTTACACTTGGAACATCGATTTTACTTCCACAGTGTGGACAAAAATCCACTTTAATCAACTCCGGATATCTGATATTTTATTTGGCTTGCATCCTTATAAATGCATCGAAATGTAGTAATACCTATTAAAACAAATACCAATCGAACAACCTCTTCGAAAGTCAATTAAACTTTTATGTCAACCACTATTCTAAATGAAATGGGGGAGAGAAACTTGAAAATCGGAAGACCGCTTTTAATGATACCAGGACCTATAATTTGTGATCCAGAAGTTCTAAGGGCCTTAAGCAAACCAACTTTATCTCATGTAAGCCCGAAATTCATAGAAATATTCTCAAAAACTCTTAAAGGTCTAAAAAAGATTTTCTTAACCGAAAAGGGAGAGATTTTCGTTGTAGCTGGAAGCGGAACTCTAGCCATGGAAATGGCAATTGTAAACATATGTGAATCGGGAGATAACGTACTTATTCTTTCAAACGGCTACTTTGGAGAGAGATTCAAAGAAATATGCGAAAGATACAATCTTAAAGTAGATTATGTTGAAGTAAAGGAGTGGGGCGAAAACATACAGCCGGAAACTGTAAGGGAAAAGATGCAAAGGAAGGAATACAAAGCAGTAACCCTAACACACGTAGACACAAGCACAAGTGTGTCAGCTAAAGTAAAAGAAATAGGAAAATCGTGAAAAATACAGATACGGTTTTCATAGTTGATGGCGTATGTGCAACAGCTGGAGAAGAGGAAAGAATGGACGAATGGAATATAGACATACTATTTACAGCATCACAAAAAGCCTTGGGAGTCCCACCTAGACTAGCAATAATAGCCTTTTCCACAAAAGCTTTAGAAACATACGAGAAAAGAAAAGAACCAGTAAAATCATACTTCATGGATATCGGTCTATGGAAACCCATAATGGACGCATACGCTGAAGGTCAAGCAGCTTACTTTGCAACACCACCGGTAAATATGATATACGCATTATACGAAAGTGTAAAGCAAATTCTAGAAGAAGGGATAGAAGAAAGATTTAAACGACATCAAACAATTGCAAAAGCATTTAGAGAAGCTCTAAAAGCACTAGAACTACAAATAGTACCTATAAGCGAAGAATATGCCGCAAATACTGTAACAGGAGTATACTATCCTGAAGGAGTAATAGACGAAGAGTTTAGAAAAAACATGGCGAAGAACGGGGTTATAGTCGCTGGGGGGACTTGGAAAACTTAAAGGCAGGATCTTCCGAGTAGGTCACATGGGAACAGTTCAACCAACAGACATTTTAGCAACGATAGCCGCGATAGAAAACTCGTTAATGAAATGTGGATACAAAATTAAACTCGGAGTAGGACTAGAAGCTGCACAGGAAATACTAACAAAAATATAAAGGAATGCTAATCTTTCTTTTCTGGTTCAGCAAAGGGACGAACTTCTGGAGGATACTTTTCGGTGTATTCTTTGAGTCTCATAATTGCGTCAGCAAAATCCTCAGCGGAAATACCGGGAGACTGTATATCATGTTTTTCAAATACCTCCCTAATTTTCTTCGCTATTTCTTCACGGTTAAGTATCATGCCCTTTAATGCAGCTTCAATTTTTGAAACTCCGTCCTCGGGAACCATGAAAAAGTCACCAGTAATCATAATATCCAAAATTTTATCACCAATAACTTCAGCTGTAACCTTAATAAGCTTCCTAGCTTTATGAGCAACTTCAATAACCTTAATGCCATCAGCGATTTTAACAGCCCTGTCGATAGTCAATCCTTTGTGCGTTAATTCGGGCATATGAAGCCACTCATACGACATATGCTTAGGCTTAACCTCACGTTCAAAAATACTCATTTCATCTTCACTGGGGTCAGAAGGAATAAGCTTAATTCCTAAGATTTTCTCGTATCCCTCTACAAGAAGCTTTTTAATTTCATCTACAGGAGGTATATAGCCCAGTTCTCTTCTAATGGAAGTAACCCATTCCCTCATGCTCTTAGCCATTTTATCCCTAAACTTCTCATCAGGAATCTTCAATACGCGAGCCATAGAATCATAGTCTAAATCTAAAATAATATTACCAACAAGAATAATTGCTTTGCCTATTCTACCTGCACCATTACCAGAAATCTTCCTATTATTAACCATAACATCATTTAAAGGCTTAAACTCAGCATTAAGACCAAGTTCACGATAAACATAAACAGTAACTTGCAGCAACTTTTCAAAAAGCTCATCAACCTTACGTGGAATAACCTTACTATCCTCACTAGCAACGACCTGATAAAATATCTGATCACTATTCAAGTAGACAGCACCACCACCCTGAGACCTCCTAATAATAGGCAAACCACGTTCCCTACAATACTCAATATCAATTTCCTTCTCCAAAACTTGATGATACCCTAGACAAACATAGGGACTTGAAGGCTGAACCAAAATAATGGTACTCGGAGATAGACCTCTATCGACAGCGAGAGCCACAGCTTCATAAAAACATTGAGCCACATAGGGCTCAGCCATACCTAAATCGATTAAACGCCAATTCTCCATAACACCTCACCCCTCAAATAATATCATATTATCCTTTTAAAACATTAGGATTCTACCCTCACAAAATTTAGGATAACCCAAATTAACTATTTCTGAAAATCACACATGGGTAAAATCTTATCCATATTCTATTTAAAACGATTTAACAACATTTCTATTGCTTCTCTTAAATCTTTTGCAACAACATTCGAGGCTTGTTTCCGTTTTCCTCCCTTCCTATCTAGTAGTATTGCATGCATGCCAAGTTTTTTAGGAAGTAGAACATCATATTGAAGATTGTCGCCAATAACAACAGCTTCTTCAGGTTTAATGTTTAAAACGTCTAATACCTTTATGTATATCTTAGGATTTGACTTATCGCATCCAGCTTCATACCCAGTGCAAATAAAGTCAAAATACTTTTCAATAGGCCTTAAAGTTTCTTTAAAGAAGAAGTGAGCAGTCGTGGTGACAATAGCAGTTTTAAAACCGTGATCCTTTACCTTGCTAAGAACTTCCTCGACTTCAGGGTACAATTTCTGCCTACGTTTCTTACATAATTCTTTGAATTTCCTGAATGTCTCCTTATCAACCTCAACGCCCAGTCTCCAAAACATTTGCATTAAAAAGGAATCTAAATCTGCATAACCATATTTAGGATAATCAACCATCGTTACAAAATACCACGCTGCATTCAACTGTTGTGGAGAAATTTCGTAGCCGCGACTAAAAAGAAATTCAGAAGCTTCCTCATCAGAAACCTCATTTTCAACATATATAAGCGTTCCATAAAGATCAAACAAGACAGCTTTAACCCTCATAAACTCCCCTTCAAGCATCATAATTAAAGATCATGTATTAAACATTTATCACCTTTTACAATCCCGAATATAAACACTACTAACAACACTTCACTTAAAGAAATTTCATAAACCTAAAAACTACCGCAAACAACATATTCCCAAAACATCATAAAGTATTAACGCAAATTTTGTATTAAAAGGACGTACATAAGGGAGGGAAGAAAATGAACCACGAACTTATTGATCTCCTAAGAAAACTATCAGAAGCTTATGGCCCACCAGGCTATGAAGATGAAATACGCCAAATAATGATAAAAGAGTTGGAGAAGGTAGCTGATGAAGTTTATGTGGATAATCTTGGAAATGTTATAGCAGTACATAAAGGCAATAGTCCAAAAATTATGTTAACGGCACACATGGATGAAGTCGCACTTTTAATAACACATATAGATAAGAATGGTTTTCTCAGATTTCACGTACTGGGGGGCATAGATCCACGAGTACTCTACTCCCAAGAAGTAGTAATAAAAACTGAGAATGGAGTTGTTCACGGTTACATAGGCGCAAAACCTCCTCATCTACTTAAACCAGAAGAAAAGAAAAAGACACCAGACATAGATCAACTTTTCATAGACATCGGAGTATCATCAAAGGAGGAAGTTGAGAAACTAGGAGTATCCATAGGATCAACTGCAACTTTTGTTCCTAGATTTAGAGAGTTAAAAAACAATAGGGTAATGGGTAAGGCTTTTGACGATCGCGCTGGATGTACAGCCCTAATAGAGGCAATGAGAAGAATTAAAGATTCGCCATGCACAGTATATGCCGTTGCAACGGTTCAAGAAGAAGTAGGGCTTAGAGGAGCAAGAACGGCTGCATGGCAGGTAGAACCAGACATGGGATTAGCAATAGAGGGAACCACAGCATCTGACACACCTGGAACTCCAGAGCATTTAACGTCTACAAAAATGGGGCATGGTCCCGCAATAACAATAGCCGATAGGAGCATGATAACACATCCTAAAATATTAAGAAGACTCGTCGAGACAGCTAAGGAAAATAACATTCCGTTTCAATTTAAACGAACAGTAAG
>JAEOSG010000060.1 GCA_016840485.1 Candidatus Baldrarchaeota archaeon | reverse complement strand
TCTTTATCTATTGTTGGTATAGCTGGTCCAGGAGAGCCTTTAGCAAATCCTGAAACCTTTGAGACGTTAGAAAAAGTTCACGAAGAGTTTCCAGATCTCATAAAATGTGTTGCTACAAACGGCTTACTTTTACCACGTTACGTCCATAAACTCTGGAAGCTTGGTGTTAGAACTTTAACTGTTACCGTTACTTCTATTAAACCTGAAATAGGGCAAAAAATATACTCCTGGATAAAATACAACGGAAAAACATATTTTGGTTTTGAAGCTGCAAAAAGACTTATAAACGCCCAGTTAAAAGGAATTGAAGAAGCTGTGAAGACCGGTTTTGTTGTGAAGGTAAATACCGTTCTTATTCCAGAAATTAATGACACACACGTTGTTGAAATTGCTAGAGAGGTTGCGCATAGAGGCGTCTACATTCAAAACATAATCCCTTTAATTCCTCTTGGATTCTTTAAAAATCGTCGTCCACCAACATGTGAGGAACTAGAAACTCTACGAGAAAAATGTAGCAAATATATTAGACAATTTCATTTATGTAAGATGTGTCGAGCAGATGCTCTTGGAGTCCCTGGCCAAGAAAAAAGCATATATGAGAAAAATTGGTGTTCGCGTTCTTGTCACGGACGATGTTAAGAACTTTTATTTTTATTATTATAGGTGATTTGTTACTTCAATTCCCCCTTCTTAGCCACAGAGTTTGCGCAGTGACTAAGAACAATTAAGCCCACATCAACTATTCCGAGAATCCAAGCTTCGCCTTAACGCCCATTTATCCTCCTCCACTTCTTCCTCTGTAAAGCATTTAGGAGCCTTTCTTCTAAGTTCTTCAAATCTTCTCTTAAAAAGGCTTTTATTGGTGGATACTTTCTTCTTTCTATCAGTAATCTTGTTGCCTTTATCGATATTCAACATACTCACCTTTATTTATAGAACAACTTGCGACTATTACTAAGATAATGACCAAAAAGTTGTTTTATCTTTGTAGGTGTTCTATGCGGTTTGCTGTTTTGTTTTCTATGTAGAATGCTGATATGAACGGTTCTTTGAAGCTTGTTTCTATTTTCTTTCTAGTTTTTATGAAAAATACTTTATATTCTATTTCGATGTCGTGGGCGTTAAATGTTCCAATTACGGCGACTTCGTCGTCTTTTCGCAGATCTATGTCTGATGGATATTTTACTAGAATGTTGTCTCCATATTCATCTTCTAGATAAAAGTACGTGGCGCTTTTTGATATTGGGATTGTTTGCGGCAAATCTAAAATCCACGTATCGGTCACCACTTCCTCGGTCATATCAGTATTAACTACTTGAACTACTTTTCCCTTTACGAAAACTGTTTTTTGATGATATTCTTTCTGTTTTAGAAGCAGATCTCTGACACTTACTTCAACATATTCATAAGATTCTTTTAATCTCTGTGTAAGTCTATTCAAAAAGTTTTCAGCCATCTTATCTTTCCTCCATTTTGAGATCATTTCACTGCTATAATGACTTATGATTTGAATAAAGAACATTTTGTTTTTAAGCGCTTAGCTATTATTTGTTAAGTTCAAATAAGGTTTAAAAAAATAGGCTGTAGAGTGGAAAAAACAATAGATTTGGATTATTGGCGATTTGTTTACGAAGTGCATTCTATAATTGTGGTGTCGCCGGGATTTAGAATCCTAAGTTCGATACCCTTTTCAGCTAATGGTTTTTTCATTTCTTCCGGGTTAGCTTCTGTCCCCTTTAAAACATTGTAGTGCATGGGAATTACGATCTTCGGTTGTATGTCTAATGCAAACTTTATTGCATCGTAAATGTCCATGACTGCTTTTCTGAAGAGAAATTTTACAGAACCTATCGGTAAAATTGCTACATGTATTTTAAAGTTATTAACGTCTTTTACCACTTCGTCAACATAGAGAGTATCCCCTGAAAAATAGATAGTGCACCCATCTAAAACTATGACATATCCGACAGCGTCTTTTCCACCCCACACCGGGTGCACAGCGCGAACAACGTTTACAGTAAAATTGTCCATGTTAAGTGATGCGCCTGGATGTGCAGTGACGGTTTTCGATATTCCATATTTTTTAGCCTTACTTACAACGCTTGGAGGACCTATAATGGTTGGATCCCACTTTTTCCTCGCATATTTCAAAGTTACATGGTCAAGATGGTCTCTATGGGAGTGAGAAACTAAAAGAAAATCACATTTTTGTATTTTCTCTAGATCAACGGCTGGAGGAACTATTCTTTTCAAGTAGAAAGTGCCCTTATCAAACCATGGATCAGTCATTATCGATATCTTTTCTTTTTCACTGTTTAAGTGAAGGAGAAACGTAGAATGACCAATATACCTTATATGTACCTTCATTTTGACCATCTCAACAACAGATACATCTTTAATAAACATCATACATAAGTTTTAATGTTTTGAAGGACGTGAAAAAGTACTTCACAATTTTTCATCTTTGTAGAATGTCAAGAAAAACTTAAATAACCAAAATTAGAACATATATTTAGCATTAAAGAAGTTTGGGCGCCTAGGGGAGATCTACGCTGAATTTAAGGAAACCCAAAGCTTTCTTAAGCTTGATTGTTATCATTACGGGTTTAAGTTTTATTGGTTTTTCCCAGCTTCCTTTAAACTTAGATGACTGGGCTGGCTCCTATGGAGATTTAGCTCTGATTATACTTTCAGAAAATGAGAGCACATTTTTGCATATGTATGTATTTCACTCCGACTTCTTAATTGAGCAGAACTGTTATTCAGATTATTGCAGAATTGAAATATACTCTTCTTTCAACCAGCTTGTTACGTTGCTTGGTGGAAAAAAGCCGATAAATGCAGAGTTTTATTTAGGAATTAATTTAGATCCAGCAGTTCTTCGAAATGCTATTGATATTAATATTGATACTCAAGGCTATTTTGTGAAAGAAAGAAACGAAACGCATATCGATGAAGAAAACGATTTTTGTATTATTTCATATAAAGCTTTAGGCATAAAGAACCAAAAAACGCTACCATACATCAAGATATCTATTTTAATAGATTTAGAGGAAATTAGACTTCTAAATGTTACAAAAGAGGATAATTCACCCACGATATTTGTTCAGTGGGGCCTAGAATTTTTAAGGAAAACTTCAATGGACGCTTTAATACCTCAAGGCTTAATTTTCATCTTACTAGGCTGCATCATACTTTTAATAAGTTTCGTTAAAGAAGAAAGTAAGATCATGCCAGTTAAATGGTATGTTTTCACAATTGTTTCATGTATCTTACTTACCTTGGGAAACGTTCTTTTACATTACGTCTGGTATAAAATTGCCAATATGCCTGTTGGGTGGTCTTTAGAATCTCCAATAACTATGCCGCCTGCTCCTAAACCTTTTTGGTCAAAAGGTCCTTGGAGCTTGGAAAGTGAATTTAGCATGATTCCGCCATTCGGCCATAGCCCAGTTCCTTATACAGGTCCGTATGCGAGACCTGTTCCAGATCCTGAAAAAGGATATACATACAACTACATAATCTTTCTGCTTTGGGGATCTTACATAGCTTATGGAATGTTAATTATAGGCTTAATAATGTTCCTAGCTAGTTTAATGTGGATTTGGTTAACTGTAAACACCTTAAAGGCTAAACGAAGCAAAAACATTTAAATGTCTTAAGTAGGGTTGGTACAAAGATATTTAAATGATATTGAAAATAATGAAACTGCAAAAATGTTCGAAGTTAAGGTTAATTTTTATATTTTTAAGGTAGCTGTATATGAGAGGTGAATTTCAGTGTATGAAGATGTTGTTAAGGAAGTTTATGAAATAGTGCGTCCAAGAAGGAAACTTTTTACAGCGGGCCCTGTAGCTTGTTTCCCTGAAGTTCTTGAAATTATGAAGGTTCAAATGTTCAGTCATAGAGCGGAAGAATATAAAATTATTCATAGAGACACTATTAATCGTTTAAAGTCTTTCTTAGAAGCTGAGAAAGGCACTGTTCTTTTGTTTCCAAGTTCAGGTTCAGGAATTATGGAAGCTTCGATTAGAAACGCTGTTTCACCTGGGGGGAAGGTTCTTGTCACTATTATTGGTGCTTTTGGGGAGCGTTATGCGGAGGTTGTTAAAGAAAGTGGTAGAAAAGCTATAGAGCTTAGCTTTGGACTGGGAAAAGCTGTGGATCCTGATGTTCTGGATAAAGCGTTGAGGGAAAATCCTGATGTTGAAGCTGTGACAATAACGTATAATGAAACCTCTACCGGTGTAATAAATCCATTGCCTGAACTTGCTAAAATAGTTAAGGACCATGATAAGCTTCTTTTTGTAGATGCTGTGAGCGCAATGGGTGGTGCAGACATAAAATTTGATGAATGGGGCATTGACGTTGTTTTTGGTAGTTCGCAAAAGGCTTTTGGTGTTCCACCTGGATTGGCCATTGGAGCTTTTAGTGAAAGAGTTTTTGAACTCGCTGAAAAAACACCTGAAAAGGGATGGTACTTTAATCTTCCCTTGTATAGAAAATTTGATGAAGAGAAAGATGGTACACCTTCAACGCCCCCAATGCCTCAAATTTTCGGACTTAACGTTGTTCTTAGGATGATAGAAAGAATGGGTGGGAAAGAGAAATGGCTTAATATGTACCAGGAAAGAGCCAAAATAATCAGAGATGGTGTAAGAGATATCGGACTTAAACTTTTAGCAGAACCTGGACATGAAAGCCCAACAATAACGGCCGTGTTTGCACCCAAGGGCGTTAAAGGTTCGGATGTTTACAATGCAATGCGTGACCGCGGATTTGAACTAGCAAAGGGGTACGGTAAAATCAAGGAAAAAACGTTTAGAATAGGTCACATGGGCTACATAACTTTCGAGGACATTAAAGAAATGTTGGAAAACTTACGAAAGGTTGTTAGTGAATTACTGAAGGGAAGTTAAAATTTTGTAGAAGCTTACAGTAAAATACTTCTATGATTTCTATTTCTTTAGTCATTCGGTCTTCCAAGAATATCGTTGTATTCTATGATGTTAAAGTAAGTTATTAGGATGATAGCGTCATTAGCAACTTTTTGAAAATCCATGAAACCAAGGTAAATACTACAAGATGTTAAACTATAATGAGTTTAATTTAAACGAATTATTTAGTTTTGATAGCTTTTAAAGCAGTTCTATCTGAAGGTTATAACCATGCCAGCATGTAATTTTTTGAAACTGTCACCAAATTCTTTTAGTAGTAGACATTCAGCTTTTAAACCAGTGCAATGGCCTGTATAAATTTCTCGCGTCTCTAACTGCTTCAACATGTCAACGGTTTTCCTTATTCTCTCCTCATCTGCATCTATTAGGTGAAAACCTCCAATAACAGTTCTAACCTCATTGCTACCTGTTATCCTGATAGCATGCTTCGTTATATTAATAATTCCTGCATGAGAACAGCCCGAAATAACAATTATGCCCTTTTCCGTGTTAATCACCAAGGAAACATCATCTTTAAGATCATCCTCAACAAGTTGACCATTTTCTAAGGTATATAATTTTAATGTTGGAGTTTTTTCGAACTCTGTTACTCTCTCTACTTCACCTGTTACAAATATGTTTTCGGCTATTTCTGTAGGATTCCTTAGCAAAACCCATTCTCCACCCAGTTCTTCAACTTTCTTTCTGTATTTAAAAGGCATTCCAACGTGTGTTAAAACTGGCTCTTTGCAAAAATGAGGTCTAAACACGGTCGGATGAGCTATTATAGGAAAATTTTCCTTGTTAATTTTCTCTACGATCTCAACTAAACCCTTCGTATGATCGTAGTGGCAATGGGATAGAACTATCATATCGATAACCTTTGGATCGATGTCTAAAAGCCTCATATTCTCCAGTATTAAATTTCCGTAAGTACCTGTATCAAAAAGTATGTTAACACTTTCTCCACTCCTTGTCATCTTTATTAAGTAGGATGCTCCATGCTGAGCCAAAAACTCACTATCATATCCGGAATAGTCATCTGCTAATACGTACACTTTAACTTCTTCCACAATATTCACCTCCTCTTATAAACCAAAATTTTGTGGTTTTGCTTTTATAATACACTTAAATATTCAGACTTTACACTTATTAAATGAAGCCTTAATGACAATTTTTAACAAACACACCGCAGCATACCATCAGACAATTAAATGACTTCAAATAAATTTTCTTAACATATATCATTTAATCTTAAAACACTTCAAAACCATATTGACTAGGAAATAAAATTAACTCGCTCTTCTATTATCTCTTATAAATAATTTTGCAATTATAGTTGCAAAAAAATCGTAATACTTATTTTCTATGACTTTATAGTTTGTTATAGTTGCAAGTCGGGTGAGAGGTATGGCCACGGAAAAAATATTTATAAGAAAGGCTTCCGGCTTGGTGAGGTCGGTCTCAGGTACTGACGCTTTCTTCTTTAACCTCTTTGCAAGCGGCCCAATAGGTTTTGCTTTGGCATGGAGCGTATATTGGGCTTTTTACGGACTTCCAGGCGCAAACTTATGGTTAGCAATGGTATATGTGACAATTTTTAGCATATTTCTTACAATGACATATGCTATGCTTTCCTCTGTTATGCCTCGTGCAGGAGGAGATTACGTTTTCATATCTAGAACATTACATCCTGCAATTGGATTTGCAGCAAATTGGAATATGATGTTAACTCAATTCCTTTGGGGCGGTGCAATAACCATCTTCTTTGTTGTAATGGCAATTTCACCGGTTCTAGGTACTCTAGGCATTATATTCGGTAATGCATGGTTGCTAAACGCTGCAAAGATATTATCCACATCCGCAGAGTGGATTTTCGGCATAGGGATATTAGTTATCATAATTGTTGGAGTAGTAGCGGTATTAGGCTTAAAAAGACTTATGTGGTTCCTAAGAGTAGGATACGTTCTCGGTTTCTTAAGTCTTGCAATAATATTAGGTACTCTTTTAGCCACTAATAATCAAACTTTTGTAGAAGCATTTAACATGATTGCAACTGAATACGGTGTTTCTTATCAAGGAGTTATAGATGCTGCCAAAGAAGCGGGACTTAACATTCCTACAACACTTGTTTTCGACCCAATGTTAACTATTGCAGCTATGGCAGTGGGTTTTGCGGTTATTTCTTGGAGTTGGTGGTCTATTTATATAGCTGGAGAAATTGTAAAAGCTGAAGATGTAAAAAGGCAAATACTTATTATGGTTGGGCCCACAATATTGAATGGAGTTCTTTACGTTGTTTCGATTTTCCTCATGTATAAGGTCATAGGTTACGAGTTTTTAGCTGCAGCCTACTACCTCTTCGACAGACAGGAGTGGGTAATACCTGTACCGCCGTTCATAAACTTCTTTGTAGCAGCAATATTGTTGAAGATGAACAATCCTATACTTGCTGCGCTTTGTGTTATAGGATTTTTAGGATGGCCTTTGGGTATATTTGCCCTTGGTGTTCCAACTTTTTCAAGATGCATGTTTGCTTGGGGAATGGATAGACTCTTGCCAGAACGTATCACTAAGATCAGTAGAAGATGGAATACACCCGTAAACTCAATTATAGTAACAACCATTGCTCTCATATTATCAACAATATTTGTAGCGCTTCTTCTTGAGACGGGAATCTTCTGGCATATTGAAACCTACGTTGGCTTAGCACCAATAGTTGGAACAATTGTAATGGTGTGTTTAACTGGAGCTTTACTACCTTATACTAGAAGAGATCTTTACGAAAAGGCAGCAATTTCAAAGTTTAAAATAGGATCTATACCACTAATAACAATAACAGGTATAATATCTACAGCATTTACACTTTTCATTGCATCACTATATTTCTTCTTCCCAGCGTTAGGCTTAGCGGATCCATTAACGTCTGCAATAGTATGTGGGACTATATTTGGTTCAGGGCTCGTATACTTTTATGCTGTTAAATACTATAGGAAAAAGCAAGGTATAGACTTGGACTTACTATATAGAGAAATTCCACCAGCTTAAGCTTAACACAAAGGTGAACAACATTGGCATGGTTAAAACAGCATCATCGTATCTTAACTATTGAACTTCCAGCTACAGTTCTAAAGGAGTTTAATGCTAAGGAATGGGTTAAAAAAGCTGTAGACTGTGGAGCAGATGTCATAGTGGCTTTTGCATACAGCTATCTCGGCGGATTAACTTTCTATAAAAGCAAATTTGCACCACCACATCCAGATATGGGCAACAGAGACATTCTCAGAGAAACTGTTGAAGAGTGCCGTAAACAGGGGGTCAAAGTAATTGCTTATGTTAATAGCATTTGGGGTGGAGAACATGAATACAAGGAACATGAGGATTGGTGTCAAAGAAGATATAACGGTAAAATTGTAGAAATGGGGCCTTCTCGTGAAATGTGCCTTAATAGCCCTCACAGAGAGTATATTATTAACATAATTAAAGAAATTTTGGAAAACTATGATGTTGATGGCATTTTTGTGGATGAGCCTAGCTTTCAAAGCTGGTGCAAATGTAAATACTGCGAGGAGAAATTTAAAGCCGAAACAGGATTGGAAATACCTAAATATGCTAAATGGGATAATCCCAAGTGGATAAAATTTATGGAGTGGAGATATAAATGTATAACAGAAGCTATAGAGGAAATTGCTAAGAGTGTAAAGTCTGTGAAAAACGATGCCATATGTTTCTTTCAATTTCATTTTCCTATTTCCTCTTTTTCGTGGCTTTGGTTGAGTATTGTTAGCGGTGGAAAAATGGAGTGGAGATACGGGTCAGAGTACGAGGGATTTTATATTCCAAGAATTTACGCTGAAAAACTGGAAGATATCAGCAAACATGAAGACGTTATTTCAATGGAACTGTATCGAAGTTTTGCAAGGCAACCTGTTTGGTGGATTGGGGCTTGCATTAAGTATGCTAAAAGGTTTGCTGATAATAAACCTATTTTCACGTTAGTTGAAACACCGTTCTTTCCATGGTCTCTTTATCTTCGCCCATCTGTCGAGTTAAAGGCTACAATAGGGGAGATTGTAGCTAATGGAGGATGTCCTTGGTTTTCAATCTATGGACCAGGAATCTCTGATATGAAAAGACTCGAAACCATTAAAGAAGTATTTCAAAAGTTAAAATCTTGTGAAGAACATCTTAACAATGTCGATTTATTGAAATATGCTGCAGTACTGTTCTCTTTACAGACAGTAGACTATTATGCTGCAAATGACACCGAGGGTCGATATCTTAACCATTTTCTTGGATTTTACAGATCTATGATTGAAAATCACATACAAGTAGATGTATTATCAGATAAGGACATTTCTTTCGATGTTCTCAAGGAATATAAAGTGGTTTGCCTACCTAATGCTGCTTGTTTAAGCGACCTACAGATAAGAGAACTTGAAAAATATGTGAAAAGCGGCGGTGGTCTTATTGCTACATATGAAACATCTCTCTATGATGAAAAGGGCGTAAAAAGAAATAATTTCGGCCTTGCAGACTTATTTAACATTGATTATACCGGTAAAACCGAAGACGCTGGCATAACTTATATTAGGATTTCAAATGAACACCCAGTGGTCGATAATATTTCTAAAGGTGCTTTACTTCCCTATTTCCTTAACATTCCAGTATCTACTCCTAGAAGTATGGATAATGTACTTGCAATCCTTGTTAAACCTCCTGAAACAATGTTTTCTCCCATCGGCGAAGATACCAAAATACCTGTAATTCTAGCTCAAAATTACGGTGAAGGTAGGGTAGTTTTTATTCCTGGGTGTTTAGATGCCATTTATATGCTAATGGAAATCAACGACTACTGTAATATTCTCGCCAATGCTGTGCGATGGGCTGCAAAATCTCCTGGACTTGTAGAAGTTAAAAACTGCCCTAGAATTGTTGAGGTTAATTCATGGGAGAAAAAAGATGGTAAAAGGATTATAGTTCATCTGGTGAATCACGGCTATGATACGAGGCCAATACTTGGGCCGATCTCAAGACTCGTGAACTATGCAATACCAGTTTATGACGTTGAAATTCAAGTAAGGAAATCTGTTGATGAGAAAGTAAAGAAAGCCTATTTAGCATTCCACAACAAAACCCTTGATTATGAAGTTAAAGATAACTTGGTTAAGATTGTTGTTCCAAAAGTTGAAGATTATGAAATTGTTGTTATTGAGTTTGACTAGGTGAACACAGATGGTTTCTTCCCTAGAGGAAAAGATAATAAAAACAATAGATGAACGACGAGACGAAATAATTCAACTGCTAAAAGATCTAATAAGAATCCCAAGCATTACAGGTGAAGAGGGTAAGTGCCAAGAATTTGTAGCTAAAAAACTCGAAGAAATTGGAATTGAAGTCGATAAATGGCAGATAGACTGGGAAGAGTTGAAAAAACATCCTGCCTATGTACCAATTGAAACAATGGGATATAAGGGCTATGAAGGAAGACCCAATGTAGTCGGAATACTAAAGGGTCAAAAAGAACATCCATCACTCATAATAAATGGCCACACAGATGTAGTTCCTATAGGGGCAAGAAATGAATGGAAGCATGACCCTTGGGGAGGGGAAATTGAAGGAAATCTTATATTCGGAAGAGGAGCTTGCGATATGAAGGCTGGTATTGCCGCAATGATTTCTGCAGCAGCTACATTAGTTGAATGCAACGTAAAATTGAAAGGAACCCTATACATCGAAAGTGTAGTGGATGAGGAAGCAGGTGGAAATGGAACCCTCGCTTGCATAATTAGAGGCTATAAAGCTGATGCAGGAATAATTGCAGAGCCAACTTCCCTTCACTACCTTTGTAATTCAAATAGAGGCGCTCAATTTTTCAGGATTAAAATCAAAGGTGGTTCTGGAGGTCTTGAGCTAAAATATACCATTCCTGAAGCAATAGAAAAAGCTTTTAAGATTTATAAGGCTGTAGATGACTTTGCAGCTATGAGGCAGATAGATGTGAAACATCCCTTATTCAAAGCTTTTCCACTGCCTGCAAAGATTCCCACAGGAATATGTAAAATTCAGGCAGGAGACTGGCCATCAACAATACCAGGAACGTGCATAATGGAAGGAAGCTTGGAATGTCTTCCAGGTGAAGATATTCGTGAAATTCGTGAACAATTTAAAAAATATATTGCCTTCGTTGCTCAAACAGATCCTTGGCTAAAAAGAAAACCGCCTGAAGTAGAGTGGTTTGGACTATGGCTTGAAGCAGCAGAAACTCCCGTGAACCATCCAATAGTTGAAACAATAAAGAAAACTTCCAAAGAAATTTTAAACTTCGAACCTCAGATAATAGGTGGTGGTGGAAGCGACTTAAGACTACTTAATCTTTATGCAGATACTCCATCAGTTCTTTACGGTCCTGGCGGTGGCGCGATGCATGGATTTGACGAATATGCAGATTTGAAGCAACTAATAGATTACACTAAGAGTTTAACTGTAACCATAGTGAGATGGTGCGGGGTAACGTAGTTTTGGTGGTAGAATAGTTGGAAAGTGTAAAGGACTTCTTAAGGAAACTTAAAGCTATAGCATTGCTTCAAATGGCAAAGAGAAACTATACCTACAAGGAATTATCGACAAGACTAAACTTAGATACTCCAACCCTAAATCGATATGTCAATAGGCAAATTTTACCGACGAACAAAAGAGCACAAAAAATTATACAAACTCTTCAAAATTTTTTGAACCCTTCTATCGAAATTGTTAAGTGTTTGTTTTCAGGATCTGTAGAGGAACTTCCTGAAGCAGATAAGATTTTTACATCACATCCTGAATTAGCTATGTGGATTATCAGCGAAATATTTGATAGAGTTTCTCGGAAGAGTTTTGATTCCATACTTACCGTTGAGGGGGGAGGATATTTATTTGCCTCCTGTATTTCTGCCATTACGGGCAAACGTGTAATTTTAGCGCGAAAAAGGAAACCACATGGATCAAATTATATTTTTGAAACCTACTACCCACATACGCTGTTAAAAGCAGGTGTTTTTAACCCAGATTTTCAAAGAAATTTGTTCCTTCCACGTTATTTGATAAGAAGAAAAGATCGTGTTATACTGATGGATGATGTGATTTGGACAGGAGAAACAATGAGAGCCCTTTTTAAAATGGCAACTAGAGTTGGTATGAACGTTAACTATGGTATTGTTATAGCTGTTTGGTCTAAAGATGTGTTTGAAACATTGCAAAAAGACCTAGCAATACCCATAGATTATTTAATTCCTCTCTACAAGTATAGAAAATATAGTAAAATCCTAGAAGTGCAGGAAGGGTGATCTTATGGTGAAAGTGTTTGATGGATCAATTGAACCTTTAAGTAGGGAAGATGAAGAAATTTTAAAAATGGCTGTCAATATTATTAACGAAGCAGAGAAGCAAAAGATAGTTTTGAGAATTCTTGGTGCTATTGCAATATTTTTACATGGAGGAGAATTTGCCAACTTGTATAAAAAGTTAGGGAGGCTTCCCGATAGAAAAAATCTATTTACTGATATAGATTTAATAGGTTATAGTTCGCAAAGGTTGAAGATACGTGAATTTTTCGAAGATTTTCTGAAATTCTCGCCGGATCTTCATGTTTTATTAATTTCAGAAGGAAAAAGGCTAATATATCACCCTCCCGGGAAAAGTTTCCACATTGATGTGTTTTTCGATACGCTATCATTTAGCCATGATGTTCCCTTCGGGAAAAAACCAGGTAAGGGGAGGCTCGAATTAGATTTTCCAACCGTAACCCCTACGGATCTTCTGTTAGAAAAGCTTCAAATACATGAAATAAATGAAAAAGATCTTATAGATCTAATTGTTTTACTTAGATCTCATGAATATAGCGATCAAGACGAAAAAGATAAAATCAACTCAAAATATATTGCAAGGCTTCTTGCAGATGACTGGGGATTTTGGTTTGATGCCACTTCTAATCTTAGAAAATTAAGTAAATATGTTGAAAACTGCTATAAAAACCGAATTATTCAAATGCGAGATAAAGAGGATGTCTTACAAAAAGTAAATCAGTTGTTAAAGATTATAGAGGAGGAGCCGAAAACAAAGAAATGGAAAAGAAGAGCTAAAATAGGAACTTCTAAACCTTGGTTTAGAACCGTAGAGGAAATTATAAGATAATGGGAGGATGATTTAATGCCTATAACAAGAATTTTTTATGCAGCCGATATTCACGGCTCAGAAATCTGTTTCAGAAAATTCATTGGAGCAGGAGAATTTTACAAAGCAAATGTACTAATTTACGGCGGTGACCTCACCGGTAAAATAGTTGTTCCAATAATAAAAACGTCTAATGGAACTTACCAAGCCGAAGTACTTGGAGTTCTGAAAGAGGCTAGAAACGAAAGCGAACTTAGAGCTTTACAGGAAATGTTGGAAAATCAAGGAATGTACTATTATATTACAACATCTGAAGAATTTGAAGAAACTAGGTCTGACCATAAAGCTGTAGATCAGATATTTCTGAAGTTGATGGAAGAACGTTTAAGACGGTGGATTCGATTAGCAAAGGAAAAACTTCGAGGGAAAAACATAAAGTGCTATATTATGCTAGGAAATGACGATCATAGGTCTTTGAAAGATGTTCTTGCAGAGGAGGGTGAAGAGGGAGTAGTTGTAGATCCAGAAGAAAAAGTTGTGACTATAGATGCAGAACATGAAATGATAAGCTTAGGTTACGCAAATATCACTCCTTGGAATTGTCCAGGTGATTTGCCTGAGGAAGAGCTTGAAAAGAAGATAGATGAACTAGCTTCTAAGGTTAATAATCTTGAAAAGTGTATTTTTAATTTTCATTGTCCCCCATATGGGACGCCAATTGATCAGGCGCCAAAATTGGATGAAAATTTAAGGCCGATAATAGGTTCTAGTGGACCTATATTTGAATCTGTTGGAAGTATGGCTGTAAGAAAGAAAATTGAGGAGTATCAGCCTCTTTTAGGTTTACATGGCCATATTCATGAGGCAAGGGGTGTATGTAAAATTGGGAGAACTCTTTGTATAAATCCTGGAAGTGAATACGGTGAGGGAATTTTGAGAGGAGTAATAGTTAACATTGAAGGTAAGAAAGTGAAAAGTTACATGTTTGTTTCAGGATAAAAGGAGGTAGTTATTTTGTGTATTGGTAAAAAAATTCGATTGTCACGAATAATAGAACCGTATTCAAAATCTGCTGTCATTGTACCTATGGATCACGGGGTTGAAGGGTATTTTGAAAGACTTGAAAACCCAGAGAAGATAATAAGTGATGTACTTGAAGGCGGCGCTAACGCGCTTCTACTTAGACGAGGAATTATTAAACAAATGTATAAAGTGTTTGCAGGCAAAGCAGGATTAATATTGAGAGTTACTTGCGCAACGGGATTATCTTCTGATCCATCGTATCAAAAAATTGTTTCCTCGGTTGAAGAAGCTATAAGACTGGGAGCAGACGCTGTTATTGCGATGGTAAACGTAGGACATCCTAAAGAAGATGAAATGATTCATAATTTTGGAATTCTTTCCGATGAATGCGATGAATGGGGAATGCCTCTTATAGGTGAGGTTTATCCATGGGAGGGTAAATTCAAAAATGTTTACGATTTTGATGTGATTCGACAAGGTGTGCGTGTTCTTTCTGAGGAGGGTGCAGACCTCATAAAAACGTCCTATACTGGAGATAAAAAAAGTTTTGAAAAGGTAGTCAATTACAGCCTTTCACCAATAATTTTGGCTGGAGGACCAAAAAAAGATTCTCTTAAAGATGTTCTAATAATGGTTAAGAACGCTGTGGACGCAGGCGCTATTGGAATATGTATAGGTAGAAATATTTGGCAATCAAAGAACCCGAAGAAAACTGTTCAAGCAATTGCTAAAATTGTGAGGGATCGGGCAAGCGTTGAGGAAGCTGAAAAATTATTGGAAAGTAGTTAAGTGCTGGTGGTAGTTTTGAAGGCAGCTATATACTATGGTCCGAAACAGCTTGAAATAAAAGATGTAGATGTTCCTAAGGTTGGAGAAGGGGAAATACTAGTTAAAGTTCGCGCAGTTGGACTTTGCCCTACAGATGTCAGAATATATTTTTTTGGGAGTTCTTCGGTCAAACCACCTATCATACTTGGCCATGAATTCGCAGGAGAAATTGTGGAAATAGGCGGGAGAGTAAGTGGATTAGAAATTGGCGATAAAGTAAATGTCCCTGCTGATGCTTTCTGCGGCAAATGTAAAATGTGTAGAATAGGACGCGAAAACCTCTGTGAAGACCCTCTTAGCTTTGGATATAATATTGATGGCGCATACGCTGAATACGTTAAAATTCCGAAAAGATTTCTGAGTAGAGGAGTAATATTTCATTTACCAGACAACATATCTTTTGAAGAAGCAACTTTTGTGGAGCCTGTTGCATGTTCCATTAACGGTGTTAGGAA
>JAEOSG010000059.1 GCA_016840485.1 Candidatus Baldrarchaeota archaeon | reverse complement strand
TGCATGAAGTCTTTAGCTCTATTCTTTTCCCTCTTAGAGTATTTTTGCATCAGCTTCTTAGCGATCTTAGGCTTATGCTTAGAAAACTTTTGTATTCTTCTCCTTTTCTCCTCGTAAACTCTGTGGATGTGGTATAGCTTTTTAAGGTCATACCTAATGATTTCTCCATTGATTAGAGCTGTTATGTTTGTTAGGTTGACGTCGAATGAAGCCCAGCATTTAGGCTTTTCAAATTTAACCTCTCTTTTAACCGTTATTATCAGTTCCCCTTCGGTTAGAATCAATCCTCCAATCATCTCGAAACCCTTAGGAATCCAATCATACTTTCTCAAATCAACTTCTAAATATCTTCTATTCGGTTCGATACTAATCTTTAGAATTCCACTCCTATAGCTGAATAACGTGTTTTTAACATAGACTGTTTTCCTGGTTATTTTTGGCTTGGATCTTGCTTTACCTCTATTATATAGTTTTATCCATCCTTTAACCAATCCTATAACTGAGTTTATAGCTGAGTCAACGTAATGTTTTGAATATTTCCAACCTTTGAGAAGCGTGTTCCTTAGCTCTCTTCTGTCTTCGGCATTGAAATGTAGGTGGGCTTTACCGTTTTCAGAGTACTTAACATGGGTTAGTATTTCCTCCAATACTACTCTCTTAGCCTTGAAATATGCATTAATTAAATCCTTTGGAGACTCAATAGGAATCTTATATGCTTTAATCGCTTCTTCCTTCAAGTATTTTTTTCACCTCACTTTCAGGTATCCTATATCTCCCGCTTGGGAGCTTTATCGCTCTAATCTTACCTTCCTTAATCCACTTAACTACGGTATGTCTATCAACTCCGAGAATCTTAGCAACTTCGCCGCTTCTTAACATTCTCTCCCTTCTCTCCATACCCACCACAAATACCAAAACAACCAAACAAATATATAAATCCATCTAAAATGTAACTGCTACACTAGGCGATGGGTTCCGTGGGAAAGAAATTAAGTTTACTAAACATGCTGAAAAACGTATGTTAGAGCGGGACATTGCTAATCATGATGTTGTTGCAGTGGTAGCACGTCCTGAGGGTATACTATATGATACTTTTACAGGTAGAGAAATATTAGTGGATTATAGTCGCAATGTAGCCGTGATTTGCGAAGAATCAGCAGATACGATTGTTGTTGTAACCGTACTTTACCCTAAAAATTTAAAAGATTTAGTTAAGAGAAGAATTAATAGTGGAAGATGAATAAAATGGTAAAAAAATTATTGAATATGATGTTAAAGCCGATGTTTTAACCATTAATTTAATTGAAGACCCTAAAGTGGTTGAAGACAAGCTATTGGATAATGATGTCGTTGTAAGTTTCGATGAAAATGGAAAAGTAGCTCAAATACAAGTTCTTGACGCAAGTAAAAAGGGTTGTAAACAGTTTTCGATTTTAGCAAGGTTTGGTAACATCTAGTAATGGTTAGATATAAGAGGTAAGACTTATATAGTGTATTACCCTAAATGTTGAATTATGGAGATAACGTTATCGGTAGCTTTTAGCTACGATATAACGCCGCAAATTGAGAAAATGTTGAAGGACTTTAGAGATATGGTTAATTTCTGCATTGAGAAGTCTCTGCAGCTAAATATAACATCTTATGCCAAGTTAAGGAAAAATGTGTATGAGGAATGGAAGCAGAAATGGGATTACTCAACTCACTTTTGCCATTCAGCTTGTAGAGTAGCTACATCAATGCTAAAAAGCTGGAGAAGACTAAAGAGAAAGGGGAAAATTAAAGGAGGTAAACCAGTAGCAAGAAAACTATTTATACAACTCGACCCTCAACTTGTGAAATTTGACGGAAAGATGCTTAGAATATCTGTTAAACCAAGACGGTTTCTTTATATTCCCTTAAAATATGGGGAATATCAACAAAAATACATAGATGCTTGGAAAAGAGGAGAATTAAGAATAGGAGAGGTTACAATTAACACGAAAAAAGTTTTAATTCCATTTAGGAAAGATGTCGATTTAACTAATCCAAAAGATTGGATTGCAATAGATATTAACGAGAGCAACGTAACTTGTGTAAGTTCAAATCCTCACGTTTTGAGAATTGAACACGGATTGAGAACAATACACACAACGTACTTTGAAATTAGAAGAAGAATTCAAAAACTGTCAAAGTATAAACCGATAACATCTAAAAGACTTATAGAAAAATATTCTGGAAGAGAGAAAAAGAAAACCCACGATTTATGTCATAAAATCGCTAAAATAATCGTGGATTTCGCCAAAAAACACAATCTAGGAATAATCATGGAAAATCTGAAAAACATAAGGAAAAAAATTAAATATGGGAGAAATTTAAATAGGAGACTTCACTCTTGGAATTTCAGAAAGCTACAGTTTTTCATCGAATACAAAGCTAAGTTAAACGGCATCCCTGTCGTATATATCAACCCGAAGGGGACGAGTTCCCTTTGTCCGAGATGTGGTGGAAAAATAGCACCGAATGGGCAGAGGGTTTTGAAATGTAGAAAATGTGGCTACGAGAATGATAGAGATATTGTTGCCTGCTTGAACATGCTCAGAATGAGGGGAGTTCCCGTTCCCCCCGAAAGCCTCTCAATGAAGCTTCGCAAAGAGAGGAACTCCTCAAGGCGGTTAAATGTTACTGCTTATTCCTTAAACCACCTTGAGGAGAGAACGGACTTATGGAAATTCTAATTAATTTGTTAAAATCTAAGAAGTACTTGTTGGCAAAGTTAACAGAACAAAATAAGTAGTAAGTTAAGAATGTTAACAATGTTTTCTTCTTAGGATTGTCATCTACTTTATTTTTTCGGTGAGATCATGTTTACTAAGTCTTTTGCGTCAAGTATTTTTACTCCATTAAATGTTTCTTCTTTTTCCTTTGTTATGAAGAGTTTTTCTCCTGGAATAGTTTCAGTTTTATTTAGAAAGTTTCTCAAATCTTTTTTACTGTAGTTTCCCCATTTGATTTCGCCCACCGCTTTAGGTTTACCTCGCACCGTCACTATAAAATCTACTTCTGGTCGTAGCATGTATTCTCTTCGTCCACCCATTATTTCCGCGAAGAGGTCAGCTATGAGCCTTTCAACTTCTAAGTGAACTAATTTGTTCAATGTAGGTTCTAATTCTTCAAATGATGTTTCTCTTTCGGTTACCTCATATCTGCTTTCCATATAGTAGAAGTTTTCCATTATTGGAGATTTTATTCGATAAAATTTCCGTTTAGAACCATATATTTTTGTAGATTCAATCAAATCCATTTCCATAAGATTTTTCAAATACCCCGCTATAGCAGAACTGCTAGGTTCCTTTAAAATGCCTCTCGTATACAATATATTTGCAATATCCTTTGGTTGCCATTTTCCAGAACCTATAAGGCTTAATATTGCCTCGTATGTCCTTGTCAATGTTCTTTCTTCTTCTGTAAACACTTCTCCGAGCAGCGCTTTAACTACCTGCCAATACCTACACGTATATCTATACACGAATTCGTTGAGTTCTTCTCCCCCATAAAGGGGTATAAGCCAAGGATCACGTAAATATGCGGAAAGCTCCACCGCTCTTACAGGATCATACTTCTTGGATAACGTTGATAAAATATCTCTAGGACTTATTAATGAAATTCTTATCGGCGTAAAAAATCCTAAAAGTGGAGAAGAAGGTCCAAAAATCTTTTTTATAATCCCTAGTGCTGAACCTGAAAGAATTAGCCTTCCACGTGGATGGAACTGCGTTAAATCCTCAAGTATATGCATAGGCAACCTCTGAAACTCATCAATAATAACAGTGTCATCAACCTTAAGTTTTTCCCCAACCTTATTGACCAAATCATCTAAACTTTCTATTTTTATTTCTTCAGATCTTATCGAAAGATCGCGTCTAACTAAAATATATACATCCCATTTCGTTAAATTTCGCAGCAAAAAAGTTTTACCAACTTTACGACGACCAAATACAATAACCCAGCCACGTGTCTTACGAAGTTCCTCAACCTCTTTTCTAACCACAGTTAAATAACTCATATTATTTAACCATGGTTATTAAATATTTAAATATTACCATAATATCTTAGAGAGAACCAATAAAATACAGATAAATTAAGAAAGAACCTGTTGAAAACTACGAGCTATACGAATGAATCTATAAAGTGAGGAGTTGCTGGTGGAATATGGATCCATGTAGCTGTTATTTGCAAATTAACTGGTAGGTTCCACTGTTAAATTAACGAAGTAGGGTAAAAACACTCATTAGCAAACTAACCTATCTAAGATAGATGAAAAACTGAAAATAAACTTAAACAGACGCACAATGACATATCATAACATCTTATCTTCTTATTTTCATTTATTCTTATTTCTTTACGTAAGAAACTCCGAATATTTTGATGATGTGATACGATTTCGAAAATGTTTATATTGAGTTCTCCTATAGCTTCATAAGACTGAAGTAAAGAATAAAGTCAAATAAACTATGAAATAGGGAGCGATGGGGCTTATGAAAGACGAATTAATGAGCATAATAGATTATGGTCAAAAATCAGGTGCCTCATACGTAGAGGTTAGAGCTCAAAACATAAGTAAAACGATCATAAGTACAAAAGACGGCAAAGTTGAAGTCGTTACAGAAGGCTTAGAGAAAGGAGCAGGTATAAGGGTACTTGTCAACGGTGCTTGGGGCTTCGCCACAGTTGGAAGTCTAGATGAGAATTCTTTGAAAAAAGCAGTTGAAGATGCTGTTAAAATGGCGAAAGTCGCAAGTGAAAAAGTTAGGATGCCTGTTACACTGTTCGACGTTAAACCAGTGGAGGATATTGTAAAGATTAAGCCAGATATAGATCCAAGAGATGTTTCCATTGACGAAAAAATGAGTACAGTACTTAGAATTGATAAAACTGTTTTCAGCTATGATAAGAGGGTTAAAAGCTGTACTATAAGCTACGCAGATATTACAGGTGTACAGTATTTTGCAAATAGTGATGGAACCTACATAGAACAGGATAAACTATACGTTTGGAGTAGAATTTTTGCATCCGCAAAGGAAGGAGATATATTTGCATCAGGCAGAGAGGAAATAGGTTCAACAAAAGGCTTCGGAATCTGGGAAAAAGAAACCCCTGAAAAACTAGGTGAAAAACTCGGAGAAAGAATAAAACTACAACTAAAAGCAAAGCCTCCGAAGGGAGGAGGGTTCCCAGCAGTTCTTGGACCAGAGATTGTAGGTGTTTTCGCTCATGAAGCATTTGGTCACCTTGCAGAAGCAGATCTAACTTTTGCTGGATCCGTAATCCTAGATAAACTTGGAAGACAAGTTGCTAGCAAACATGTCACCATCATTGATGACGGAACCGTTGAGGGAGGTTTTGGAAGCTTTAAGTACGATGATGAAGGAGTTCCAGCTCAAAAAACCGTACTAATAAAAGATGGCGTAGTTGTTTCATTAATGTTCGACAGAGAATATGCTGCTAAATTTGAAGCTCTTCGCCGAAAAATCCCTGAAGACGTTAGAGACCTCTTCGAAATTAAACCTACCGGCAACGCTAGAGCTGAGGACTTTCGGGTACCACCACTTATAAGAATGAGAAACACGTATATTGCTCCGCGGGATCATAGCTTTGAAGAGTTAGTTGAAGATATAGACTTTGGATACTATATTGTTAGTTTTAGAGGCGGTCAAGCTAATTTAGATGGAACATTTCAAGTTGGTGTACAAGAAGCATATGAAATAGTTAAAGGAGAAGTTGGTGAACCGGTTAGAAACATGAGCATTAGCGGCAACACCCTTGAAACACTGTTAAAAGTGGATGCTGTAGGAAAAGACTTCTCTCTTATCGCTGGTCGATGTGGGAAAGGCCAAACAGCATTTACAGGTGACGGAGGGCCACACCTAAGGGTAAGAGAAATTTTAATTGGAGGGGCGAGGTGAAAACCATGGAAAATCTTTTAGAAATTGTTAAATTAGCTGTTAAGGAAGCTGAGAAAGCTGGTGCAAAAGAAGCTGAAGCATACGCATCGTGGAACAAGAGTGTTAACGTCGAAATCAGTCAGGGTCAAATAGCAAAATCTTCGATAACGGTGGATCAAGGCATAGGTATAAGAGCTATAATTGATAAAAGAATAGGATTCGCCTACACTAATAGCTTTAACGAAAAAATCGTTAAGGAAACAGCCTTAAAAGCTGTTGAATCCGCAAAGGCAAATAAACCTGACGAGGACTGGAAAGAACTTCCATCTCCCAAACCATTACCGACCGTAGGGGAAGTGTTTGATAATAGAATTGTGGAAATGAACGTTGAAGACGTTGTGAAAATCGCCTTAAGAATGTTAGATGCAGCCACCAGCTACGATAAACGTGTAATACCCTTCATGGGTTCCTCATCTACAATACATGTTAAAGAAGCTATTGCAAATAGTCAAGGCATAGAAGGATTCGATGAGGGAACCGCAATAGTTTCGCACTTAGCTACGATCGCTAGAGACCCTCCACATGTCTCTCCATGGTGTGCTGAGTTCGATGCAAACAGAATACTTAAAATTGACCCTGAATGGGTTGGTAAAGAAGCTGCAAGACTGGCTATAGAATCACTCAAAGGAGAAAAAGTCGAAAAGGGAGAATATCCAGTGATATTCATGCAAGATGCACTCTTTAGCCTATGGATGTACACATTGATTCCAGCCGTTAGATCAGACTATATTCAGAGAGATAGGTCAGCTCTAAAAGGAAAAATAGACCAGCAAGTAGCATCAGAACTCTTAACAATTTTAGATGATGGAACCTATAAGGGAGGATTAAAAACATCGAAATTTGATGGTGAAGGCGTTCCAAGGCAGAAAACACCAATAATAGAGAAAGGCATCCTCAAAGGATACCTCTATAACAATTATACCGCTAAGAAGGAAAATAAGGAAAGCACTGGAAACGCAGATAGATCTGAAAGCTATGGCGTTGTCCGCAGTTCCTACGCGTTAACACCAACAGTAGCTCCAAGCAATTTCTTCGTTAAACCAGGAACAATAAGCTCCGATGAAATGATCAGCGAGATTAAGGAAGGATTTCTCGTTAAAGATGTGCAGGGAGCACATTCAAGCAACCCTGAAAGCGGCGAACTCAGCGTCGTCGCTACGCCATGCTGGAAAATTGAAAACGGAGAAATTGCATACGCTGCGAAAGGCGTAATGATCGCCGGAAACATGTACAATATGATCAAAAACGTTACAGCTGTTGCAAACAACATAAGAAAATATGACTATTTGATTACGCCATGGATAAGAATTGACAACGTGAAAATCGTAACAAAATAAACACTAGTTTCTCAATTTATTTTTACTGTGTTTTGGCTATTTGCTGGATACCTAATGGCTGTTTTATCCTTCCTAATACTAATATTTCTCGCATTAAAGCGGTATGTTATACTTTTAGAGACATCTAGCGAAAGCTACGCAGTAATAGCCTCTAGTGAAGAAGCTGCAAATAATTTCATGAAAACTGTTATGGAAAAGTTGATGGTGAGCAATGTTGAAGTTTAAACTGCCGGAAAAAATGGAAGAAATGTGGGTACTTGCAGCAAAAGGTCTTAGAGAAATAGATATTGCATCTAAATTAGGAATATCTAAACAGGCAGTAAATAAAGCTTTAAGAGGAGCTAGAAACAGATTGACATCAATGTTCCTTGAACTGGCTGAAATATTTAACCTAAATATCATTAGAATAAATGTTGAGAAAGGTTTTATGGTTGCTACAAACCAGCAAATAAATACAAGGGTGTATGTCTTATATGTGCCTAAGAGAGGGCCTAGAACTATACTGGGTATAAAACCTTATAGTAAAACTAGCGAGTTAGCCAAACACTGCAAGCTACTTGTAAATACAGCTAAAGAGTTAAACATAATTTCACATGTAGAGGACGAGCTGGATAAGGCGGTAGAAAAATTGATAGAGAAAATGGAAGAATGACAGATCCTTATAAAAATTAAAAGAAATGTTGTGTTAAACGTTTATTCGGTTACTTTAAGCTACTCTGCCACTTCTATTTTTTCTAGCACTTCTTCCATCCTTGTTAAAGCTTCTTTAAGATTTTCGCGTGATGTGGCGTAACTAATTCTTACGTAGTATTCTCCGCTTGGACCGAATTCGCTTCCCGGCACTACCACCACTTTTGCTTCATTCAACAAGTATTCTGCAAATTTCTCTCCATTCATTCCAAAAGCTTTAATGTTTGGAAATACATAGAAGGCTCCTTTCGGTTCTACGACTTTAAATCCTTTAATGCGTTTTAAACCATTAACAATAATTTTTCTCCTTGCATCAAATTCTGCTATCATTTCCTTAACCGCATCTTGAGGACCTCTAAGTGCAGTTATAGCGGCAATTTGCGCAGGGCTATTGGCGTTTGCTGTCACATATTGATGAATTCTTAATATTGGGAGAAGTAATTCTTTATCAGCGACAACGTAGCCTATTCTAAATCCAGTTGCTGCGTAAGTTTTGGATACCGCATTTACAATAACTGTTTTTTCCCTTGGCGCTATTTTTGCGAGGCAAATGTGTTTATGTCCATCGTAAACAAATTCCTCGTAAACTTCGTCACTAACTAATATGATATCATGGTCTTCAACGATTTCGCAGATGGCTTTAAGCTGTTTTCTACTCATTACACTGCCAGTTGGGTTGCTGGGGAAATTTATTATGATCATTTTTGTTTTGGGCGTTATTTTCTCCGCTATATCGTCTGGATTCATTTTGAATTCATTTTCTTCTTTAAGTGGAATATGTATAGGTTTTCCGTGGGCAAGGTGGACATCTCTTTCATAGTAGAGAAATCCGGGATCTGGGATGAGTACCTCGTCTCCGGGGTCTATATAGGCTTGTAAAATTGTGTATAGGGCTTCGCATGCACCTGAGGTGACGCATATTTCTGTTTCAGGGTTGTAGGTTAAACCGTATTTGTTTTCGTATCTTTCTGCGATAGCTTTTCTAAGTTCTAGGTATCCTGCACTTGGACTATAACCGCAGTAACCTTCCTCTAAGGCTTTTTTGTAGGCTTCGATTACGTGTGGAGGCGGCTTAAAGTCTGGTTGACCTATTCCAAGGCTTATAACGCCTGGTATACCCTGAGCTAAGTCGAACATTTTTCTTATTCCAGAAGGTCTAACCATTTTTAATCTTTCAGCGATTTTCACATGTGCCTTCCCCCATCTACACTATAAATGTAGACAAACGTAAAATTTTAACCTTTTGGGAAAAATATTTAAGCCAGTAAGCTAAAATGCAGCGAGAACGACAAAGTATTGGTTATAAAGCAATATACAACACTTAAAAGCCTTTTTGATATGTTAAAGCAATTCTGCCCCACTAAATCATGTCTAAAATTTCTTTTATGTAAAGCAGTTAAAATTTCCCTTTTAGGTTCACTAAGTTGCGTAAACGTTAATATTAGTTAATAATTGAGACATGACCCCCATAAATCATGAAGCCTTTAAATTAATGCTTATCTCATAATGCTTAAATGTTAGATTTGAAATAAAATGTAGTTAAGTAGTGTAAGGAAATTCAATTTACACGATATTATAACGTCGTTAACTTCACAGAAATAAAAGGATGTGTATTTATGTCGTTTATTAAGAGGTTGTTTAGAAGAAAAAGGAAGGAAAAAGTAGAAGAGAAAGTAGAGGAAAAAGTGGAGGAAAAGAAAGAAGAGATGGTAAGTGAACCAAAAGTTACGGTTAAGGTTGTTGAAAAAATTCCAACGTTTAAAGAAAGGCTTGCCGAAATTTTATCTAGCGAAATTGTTACAAAATCGGCTTTAGATGTAGGAGATGTAAAAATTCAATTTGTAGCTGGTAGCGAGTCTTTATATATTGAAAGTGTAGGAAGAATTGGTGCTAAGAAACTGGAAATTTCCGAAGGAAGAACATCGAATCCAGATATTTTTGTTAGAATATCGGAGGCTGCAGCTTTAGATCTAGCTAAAACAAAAAGTTATGATGAGTTTACAACATTATTAAAGGAATTTATGAAACGTAGTTCTCCTGGTAGATATGTGAAGGTTAACTGTTTAAAATCTATTGATGAGCTTAGATCTAAAGGTTATCTTAATGTTGATTTGCTGAAAATTTTCGCTATGGCTTAAAAAATGGTTTCGAAACGGAAAACATATAAATGGTATTAAATTAAATAGTCTAAAAGAAAGAGGGGATCAGACTACATGTTAAACCTTGTTTGGCTCGTAGTTTCTATAATTGTGGCATTTGGAACATGTTCATTCATAGGTTGGAAAATAGCTAGAAGAAGTCCAGATCTAGAGAAAGTTATCGACGCAATTGTTTCACATTATCTTGATGAAAGAAGATTTCACATCGACAAGATTGCTGAAATAACAGGATTAACCAAAAATAGAGTTGAAAGGATACTAAAGAAGCTTGAGGCACGTGGTGTCGTTAGAGGAAGGGGGAAAATGTATCAACTAGTAGATCCTCTAGTTTTCCTAACATCAACAGACTTGGAAAGAGCCAGAAGAATAACAAAAGACGATAATATCTTATATGGGGCTTATCAAAACCCGTACCTACCAAGATTATACTTTCTTGCTATGTATCTGGTATTCGCCGCGGATGTGGTATTCGTTTTACTTGTTTTCTTTAATGTTTTACCAAGTTTAACAAACTGGGTGCAAAGTATCCTACCAGAAGGGGTTAGCGTAAATGCTTTCCTACTATTTCTCTTAGGAATGGGTATAATTTTCGTAGATGCTTTGGATAACATAATTAAGGCATGGGCCAGAGAGAAATACAGTGTTGTGGTTGGAGAAAAAAGCGGAATAAGCTACGACAAATCTCTTGCGGATGAACTGAGTGGTAGAATACGAAGAGGAGTTATAGAAGATGTAGATCTCCAGTTTACATTGTTTCAAAAACTATTAAACTACTTCATTAGAGTTCCAATAGGAGACGTCGTGGTTAAAGTAAAAGGTCAAAAAGAACCTGTTGTGTTCAAAAACATGCCCTATCCAAGGGAACTATTCTATGTTATCCGGAGTATACAGCTTGGCAGCCTAGGCTGGAGAAAGAGACACGCCCGCACATTAATGATGTGGAGAGCTAGAGCAATGGTACCTACAGGATAAGGAGGTTGAAACATGAGAGAAGACGAATTCCCAATACCTAAAAGGCTTGAAGATGCATATAGATTTAAACCTGCAACACAACTACTAGTTTACATAGTTCTTCTTGTAATAGGAGCATTAATCTTATCAATAGTGAAGTTAGGTTGGCCATTGACTCTTTATATAGTGATTTTCGTAGTGTATGCTGCACTACTTTTCCCAGTCGTAATAAAAATTGAAAATCAATGGAAAGTTTCATTCTCCCTAGGACTTTACGGTGCCGCAATGGCAGCAATTATTTACTGGACAATAACACTTCTTGAAAGCTTCGACTTGAGGTCGGTCTCACTATACGTATTATTTCTTCTAATAATGACAGTAGAACTATTCCACCACTTAGGAGAGGATATAGCGTACGAAGAAGATAAAAAGGTATATATTGGCGTAGCGATTCTCTCAGTGATATTCTTCATATTTCTCTACATGTTTCTTTCAGCATATGACTGGAGAGTAACAGTCTTCGGAAGCATATTAGCCACAATACTCTTTGCTTACGCGATACTGCCCGAAAAGCCCATATAAAACAGTTACAACGAAGTTCGAAAACATCATCAAATATACATTTTATTTAGTGTACGCTGTTTTCTAAGTGTTAGCGTATGGATTTTTTCCAATCTTCTGCTTTTGCTTTCAGATCTGTTAATTCGTCCTGTGGTATTCTTCCCTCAGCAATGTATGCCCTGATTCTTCTAACCCATCTATCTATTTCAACGAAAACTGGGTGATCTTCACGTATTTTACTCAATAATTTTTCCCTTAGATTATTTAGGGCGTTGATGACATCATGTGGAGTAGCTGAAGGCTTCAAGGCGAAAAGAAACTCATTAAATATTCCAGTTATTACGCTCGCTGGAATAGGGATCTCTACGGGTTTTTTAGGTTCAGGTGGAGTTGTGGGCTCAGGAGGGGCTTCTTCCACAGGTTCAACTGGTTTAGGTGTTTGAACTGGTGTTGGAACAGCTATTTTATCTTCTATCTTTTTGAAATAGTCGCGCATAAAGCTATATGTTTCTTCTAGTCTATCTTCGAATTTCTTCATTGCATAAAGTATTTGGTCCAGTGTATTCTTTGTATCTTTTAGTGTATTCAAATCTTCTTTCAGTTTTTCTATGGTATTCCTAATTTCTTTTATGCTCTCGTCGATTTTTTTGATTGTGGAGGTTATTTCTTCAAGATTGATTTTTTCCTCTTTTTCTTCGGCCATGTTTCTTCCTCCAACTTTAATTCTATTCCGATAATGTTTTATATAATGTTTACGCTAGTAGTATTAATTACTACTACATATGGTGTTAAATATTAATATAATTTTATTCAAAAATATTGTTAAACTAGTAATTGTGAGGGAGACTGGTGAGCGATGAAGTCAAAGAACTCACAGATTTCATCGGAGCAATAGGGCACCCAATTAGGAGACGAATAATTAGAATACTTCATGAAAACATGGAAGTATCGTATTCAGATCTTCTTTCGATGCTAAACATTGAAACTGGGAAGCTTAACTTTCACTTAAAAAAATTACAGCCTTTGCTGGAACAAACGCAAAGCGGAAAATACAAATTGTCAGAAAAGGGGAGATTTGCACATACAGTTATATCATTATTGGAGAAGAGGCTTGGAGGTGAATCTGTACAATTAAAGGTTCCTCGTGCATCATTTGTTAAAAGATTTGTTGCGTGGTTTCTCGATATATTGCTTATATATGTTGTTTCTTTCGCATCCCTCAATATGCAGCTTGTAGATTTTGAACCTTTCCCCTGGTTTAACTTCCATGTAACCCTGCCCTACATTTTGGTTCAAATACTTCGCTATACGTTTTTCCTAGGTTCTCAGCCTTTCTCAGAAATTGACACGTTCCTAAGAATATATTTAGCCTCAATTTTATGGGCTTACTGGACAATTACTGAAGGATATAAGGGTCAAAGCCTTGGTAAAATACTTATGGGCATAAGGGTTGTAAAAAGCGACGGTAGAAGGCTTCCACTACAAGATAGCGCAGTTAGAAGCATAGGTAAAGCTTTTCTTCTTCCATTAGATGTTATTGTTGGCTTAGTGTTTTATAGAAGGAAAAAGGTTCTTAGATTTACTGATTACTATACGGACACGATTGTAGTGGAAGTTTAGCGCCTTTTCAGGTTATCTTAATATTGTTTTCCATAAAAGGACAATTATTCTTTTCAAACATTCTTAAATATAATTGACTTCAATAATCATCATGTAGTAATGAAAACAACAATTGGGTGAAAAACATGAAAACAAGCCTAAAGTCGATAATAAGCATATCAATGCTTGCAATATTGCTGTTGACAATTATAACACCGCTACAAGCATTAAGTATAAACATAAAAGCAGAATATGAAGGAAGTACAATAGAAAAACCACTAATTCACGAAGCAACTAAAATAATAGCGGGAAGAGAAGAAGCAGCAATAGTAAGCCACGCATATCTTGGCGGAAACGTTACATTCAACGCTATCGACATAAGCAGTGACGCATTTAACAACTTATTAAAGCTTATAGTGATCGTAGAGAATGGAGAATGGAGCAGAGAATACTGGCCTTACCCGTTGTGGCCATGGCCTGAAGGACTAACAATAGTAATTCAATACCAAGGAATAACAATAGATGAAGCTTTGAGTAGAGGAGAAATGGTCGTTGGCATGGTTAAACAAGAACTTAACGTTGAAGCAGATGTTCCACTATTTCACTTTCAAGCGAGAGGCGACATTTACACTCTAGTATACATCGCAGAAAGAGTAGATTTTGAATCAACAGTAGACAAATGGGCATCGTTACTACCGGTAAATATTGAAGACACATTAATTAACGTAGATAATATTAAGGAGTCCAATCTTACCTCGGTTGTTTTTGCAATACTAGAAGATATTAAGGAAGGCGGTTTTATTACATGGATGGCATCAATCTACATAAATCCAAATGCTATCACCATTGAAGATGGGGAATACACGCTATCAGTGAATACTGCAGTAGGACATGAAGGACCAATTTACCCAGTGCCAGATGTAAGATATAGTGAAGTATTTGTGCGTATACCATACGTAGGTAACGTAACATATTTCAATCCGCTACCAGATAACCTGTTTCCAGACATGACAGGCAGATTCCGCTACATATTGAAACCAGAAGACTGGCCAGTAAACAACACAGGAGCTGATGACATAGTAATTAAATACAATTTCAACTACACGCCTGAATGGAAATTTCCAGTCATAAGAGCAACATTCTACACAGAACCATACAATCCAGTAATAGACATAATCAATGGGTCAGAAATAACGTTCTGGGTTGAAATAGAGAACGTAGGAGAAAAAACAGCAAAAGACATCACAATAAGAATGCCAGTAGACTATAAACTTAGAGCAGGTATACCAATAATCGACAAAAAGATATTCAGACCTCTAGATCAGCGGCTCAATCAAAGAGATTGGGAAATAGACATGAACGGTCAATGGGTAGAGTGGAACTGGACAATTGAAGACTGGGTTAAAGACTTTTGGGTTAATGCAACAGCAGAGATGTTAGACACAATTTGGCTAAATGAAACTCCAACACCACTGAACATGACAAAGGACATTAAAGAGGAAATTATAACAACCGAAAAAGATGGAAGAACAGAACGTCTCGCAATATGGAACATACATATTGACGAATTAAAACCAAATGAAACGATCAAAGTAGGATACACGATAAAAATTGACAGCATAGAAGATGCAGTAAATAGAGCAGTTTTAAACATACCAGATGAATATGAAAATCACCTTATAAAACAGGAGCCGAGTGGTTTTACTTTATACCTAAATGAAACCTTATTAAAACAATTCATTGTAGAAAACTGTACCAGAGAGGCTGCTTCAGACATACAGCAGTTCTTAGACGCTGCTGCTGAAACAAATCCGGAGGCATTTCTCTTTGGCATAGAGTTTGGTCCGATGGTAGTTTTCCACGACAACGTTGGTCACGAATACTTCGTAATGGCAAATGGTTACGTAACACAATTCAACGACAAGGAACCTGTAATAATTCCAGTAGTGACATTGGATAACTATTCACTTCTAATTGGACAAACAACCAATGTAACATGCACAATATACAACTATGGCAATGCAGACGCTACAGATGTTTCAGTAGAGTTTATACATGCAATTGTAGGCTACAACTGGACACTAGTAGATAAAAGAGTATTTTACCAAGAAGACATCGGTACT
>JAEOSG010000189.1 GCA_016840485.1 Candidatus Baldrarchaeota archaeon | reverse complement strand
AGTTTATAAAAATTTAACTGCAAGGATCCTAAATCCGATATAAAATGTACTTATTCACTCTTCGAATTTTTTTGTCCTAGGATACAAAATTTGGATTTATGTCTATTGATATTTTTCATATTTTCCGTCCTTTATATACCCACCATGAGAGGTTTTACTAAAAACGTATAGGAGGTACCTAGTAATGGTTAAGTTTGGTAGATTAAAGATTTGGTTGCTTGCAAATCTATGGTTAGTATTCCTACTAATAAGTGTTGTGTCAACAATTGTTCTTGCGGATCCACAGGATCCATGGCCCTGGGGTTAATTATTATAACAGTTAAACTCTAAAGGAGGGAATTTATATTGGGTAACAAATTTTTTATTACTCCCGAGACGGAGGATCCGTTGCTTAGGGAGATTGCAGCGCTTGTGGAGATTTTGACAGAGAGGTTAAAAGTGGTTCTGAACGTTGATAATGTTTACGTTGTTGCTAGGGCTAAAAATGGGAGAATGGTATTGAGGAAAAATGGCATTGGTGTTGAAGTTTTTAGAGGGTGATCAAGGATGTTGAAGGTAGTGGTAGAGGATTTAGATCAGTTTAAAGAGATTATCAGAAACTATGTTAACGGCAGAAAATGTGTCTTCTCAATCAAAGAAAGTGACGGTAAGGTGAGGTATGCTTTTCCATGTATTATTAATAATGTTCCTGTTTTGATTGAGTATGAGACAAGTGAATATATTAAGCTGGAAGATGTGCTCGAAATTAAAGGTCTGCCTATGAAACTTTTTAGTGTAGATATTGTTAAGGTGAAACGTATAGAAAGAACACAGGATTTCCTTCCTCAATCCGAATAGGCTTATTTAGATCTATAACTAGTGTGAGAGGGGCATTGAGGGGGGAAACCTTTCTATTTTTAAAGTTTTCTGTTGCTCCGCACAGTTAATATTTTAAGTTATCTGAGTTTTGGATGAGAATTTTGTAATTCATGGTTTGGTCAATTTTAAAATTATTTAGGTTCCGCATGTTCAAATCCAGCTGACATGATCGCTTTTACGTCACTGTTGATTTTTAACATTAATGTTACGGTTATTGTGGGAAATGTTAAATATTTTAATGGTATATTGAAATTCTTTAGTAGTTCTAGTTTAAAGCGTGATTTGATATGTTCATTAACATCTATTTTCAAATGCATCGGCGTTTCACTTGTTAGTTTAACTCCCCTTAAGGGTAAGGGCTTTATACTGATAGATGTTTCTTTTCTTCCTTTATTCATAATGTTTAATCTGAATTTTCCAGGAATATCGGGGCTTATTATATTGTTTTCTTCTTGTATCCAGCAGTCAAACTCCACTTCTCCTAATTTGCATTTTAGGCCGCTAATTCTGGGCATGGTTCCGCCGCTTTCAGGTTGCCCCGGTTGACCTTTAATGAAAATTTCAAGGACATCTTCTGTAATGAGGTCACACCATTTCATTGAGTAAAATGTTGATCCGTGAAAGTTTACTTTCCCTTTAGACACGTGGAATTCTGAGAAAGGGTGATCTTCCAGAAAGTTGTTAACAAAGGAATTTTTGGAGAAATAATATAGCCACATGTTTCCTCTATCTTTTTTAAGGTCGCCAAGAATTCCAGGTATAAATCCTAGTTGAGCGTAAAACCGGTGGATCTCTCTGTTTGCGGGGTCGCACATTAAGTAAATTATGTTATGTCCGCTGTTAGTTGCAATTTTAATACATTCTTTTATTAATTTGGAGCCTACGCCCATTTTTTGGTAACCAGGATGCACAATAATGTTTACTATTTCTGCGTAGGGTGAAAATGCTGTGTCAAGCGTAACTTTGCCTACGATTTTACCGTTAAGTTCAGCTACAAGAACCCTACCGTATTTGTCAGAATATTTAATCCATTTTGCCACATGTTCCTTTGATAGTTTCCAGCCTACAGTATTATATAGGTCAACTATGCTGTCAGCGTCTTCTCTCTTCAATAACCTTACATGCACGAATTTCGGCAAGACTGTCACCGAAGAAACACTTGTTAAAGTTTTTTATCATGAAATTAATGTAGAAGATTGATGTAAAAGGGTTATTTCACGTTTTATTCCAATATATTTTTAATTAAGGTTGCTTTTGCGGTGTTTATGTGACCTTTAACTCAATTAGTAGTTTTAGGTAGTCTTTGAGGTGTCTAATTATTAGGAAGTTCTTTTTAACATGGTTAATTCCATTAAGACCCATGCGTTTAGCTTCTTCTGGATGTTTAAGTAGGTATATTATTTTCTCGGCTGCTTCTTTGACGTTATTTACGAGAAAACCGTTGAATCCATCTATTACTTGTAGGGGGATTCCTCCAACGGGGCTACCTACAACTGGTACTCCTTTCCATAGGGCTTCTGCAACAACTAAACCGAATCCTTCGCGAATTGATTTCAATAAAGCGACACTTGATGCTCTTTGAAAAGCGTTAACCTCTACGTTCCCGACCCCTATCATATTGGTTAATAGATGGATATCGTAGTCATTTCCAGCGTGTCTAGCGGTTTTTTCATACCAGTACCAGCCTTCTGGATCATCATATGCCATTGAAGCTATGAGTAAAAGCTGTACCTCCGGTATTTCCTTTTTCACCAGTCGATACGTGTCTATGGCTCCTAGAGGGTCTTTCCACGGGTCAAACCTACTGACCTGGGTTATTATCGGTCTTTCTGGATCTACATCGTATTTTTCGAGAATAGATAGAATTTGGCTTTCAGGTAAGGGTTTGTTTTTGTCGCTGAGCGGATCTATTGAGGGAGGTATAATAGCTATTTTCCTTACTTCTAAATCTTCTCTAACATAGTCTTTCATTGTAAATATAGCGGCATCGTATAGTTTAATGAATTTTAATACGAATTCCCAGATGAACGGGTTTGGATTTGATAAATCTATATGACATCTCCATATCCACTTTGACCAAGGTTTTCGAGAATAGTAGTTAGCAATGGCAAGTGGCTGAGAATCGTGGATTATCACAAAGTCAAAATCTAGGTTTAGCTTTTCTGCATTCATCTTATTAGTTTGTAAATATTTTTCTTTTTCCTCCTTGGAAAGCGACACATCCTCACCTTGAAGTCCATTGTGAAACTTCGTTTTTGTAATTGTAAAAAATTCCAAGTCTCCATCAATTACACCCCAAGACGTATTTAGACCAACATCCCTCATTAAGGGAATTAATCTATGCAATATTTCAGCCACCCCTCCGCCAAAAGCCGTTGAATTTACGTGAATTACCGAAGAACCTTGAACTCTGTCAGCTAAATATCTTATTTTCTTTATTTCCTCTCTACTAACCACATTTTCATAGTCATCTAACTTATTTTTCCCAGAAGGTTCAACTAACGACATTCTTACCAAAACCCTCTTTACATGCAGCTAATTCGGTTTATGGAACTATAATTCACGGTGAAAAAGTTATTGTATGTAAACATGTTATCTACCTTCTACCTCGCTACATTTAAGAAAATTGGGGTAAGTTGGGTTGAAGCTTAAGAGGTTAATAAATGCATTATTGTAGTTCGTCATATGATTGTTTTTCCAGTTTTCTTATCAAAGATGTAGAGTTTATCTTTGTTAAATATCATCCAAACTTCTTCTCCAGATTCCAATTTAAATTTGGGATCCTCTTCTACTTTGAATATAGTGTCACCTACTTGCAAGTTAACTATTACTTTTCTTCCAAGAGGTTCTACTACGTAGACCTTTGTTTTAATAGCACCTTCTGCAGGTTTCCTACTTAGAGTGATATGTTCTGGTCTGATCCCGATTACAAGCTCGTCACTTGTAGCGTTCTTCTTTATTATATCTTTGGACTCCGAGATATCTAACATGAAGAAACCCGTATCTATGTAGGCTTTTTCAGGATATTTCTCCACAAAGCTGCCATCTATGAAGTTCATGGGTGGACTACCAATAAAACCTGCAACAAACAGGTTTGCCGGACGCGTGTAGATATCCTCTGCCGTTCCCACTTGCTGTAAAAGTCCATCATTTAATAGTGCAATTCTATCGGCCATTGTCATCGCTTCTATTTGATCATGTGTAACGTAAATTGTTGTCACTCCTAGTCTTCTTTGTAAAGCTTTTAGTTCAGCTCTCATATACACCCTTAATTTCGCGTCCAAGTTACTTAGTGGTTCGTCCATTAGGAAAACGTTTGGTTCTCTTACAATAGCTCTACCTAGAGCTACCCTTTGCTGCTGTCCTCCGCTTAATTCTCTTGGTTTACGGTCCAGAAGTTCACTTATCTGTAATAACTCTGCCACTTCTTTAACTTTCCTCTGTATTTCGTCTCTCGGATATTTACGCATTTTAAGGGGAAAGGCTATGTTGTCAAATACTGTCATGTGCGGGTATAAGGCCCAGCTTTGAAAAACCATCGCAACGTTTCTATCTTTTGTCGGAATCTCGTTAACCAGTTTACCGCCCATATATATGTTACCGCTGGTTGGAGTTTCTAGGCCAGCGATGCATCTTAGTGTTGTTGTTTTCCCACAGCCAGATGGTCCAAGAAGCACTAAAAACTCTTTATCTTTAATATGTAGATTTATGTCTTCTATTGCTCTAACCTTACCATAATATTTTGTTAAGTGTTCAAGGACGACATCAACCACAAACTAAGCCTCCATTTCAGCTAGAGGAAGA
>JAEOSG010000188.1 GCA_016840485.1 Candidatus Baldrarchaeota archaeon | reverse complement strand
CACCAACATATATCTTAAATCTTAATACTTAATAAATATTTCTAAAAATATAATTTGACATGGCAGATAGTAAGTTTTGTAATATATAGGGTCGGTCCTTATTTTTGAGGCCTAAACTGGAAGCTTTATTGTAGGTATAGACGTAAGCACTGCACTTATGAACATCTCAGATACAATCCAAGCTATTCCGCTTAATATAAGAAGAAGAGCTAAATTAAGAAGGAATGTACCCCAATACCCAGATAAAGTCTCCTTTACAATAAAGGCGTTTACTACGGCCATAACGAAAATAAGTACAACATTTCCAATTTCAATTAGATTCACAGGCAGAGTATTAAGAGCAAAATAGGGAAGGTTCACAAGTGTATTAGAAAGGAAACCTCCCATCACTTTCAAAAGTATAAGTAGCACCACACTCATACATTGCATAACCAAACTTATGGTTTGGAGGTTTCTTCCAGCGGATTGCCTCTTTTTCCTGAGTTCAAGAAATTTGACTACTCGATTTCCAAGAGCATGACCCACTTCAAGTGGATTAGCCCCTCTTTCCAAGGCATCAAGCATCATTTTGTTGCTTACATGAGCTTGATAGGATGCCGCCTCTGAAGAAAGTGTTTCCATAACTTTTTTGTGACTTAATCCAAGTTTCAGCCTCGCTAGCGCACGTTTAACAAGCTTATGTAATGGCCCAAGTTCCATATAGAGCAGGTATTCAAAGGCCATCTTTAAGTCTGACGTTGAGGCTAAACTTTCTCCTAAAGCCTTCATAAAAGTGGGATAACTATTCTCAATCTTTTTTACGTAACTTTCGAACTTGTATCCAAGTATTCCAGGAACTAAAAATCCTAAACCAAGAGCTATGAAAGCAAAAGGCACACCAGCCACAAGGTATAAGGCCATTGCCATAATTGCTGATGAAGGTAAAGTTACTATTAAGCACCACTTCATTGCATTGTACAGCATCGGAGGATGCCCACCTATATAAACAAAATTTTCTTTAGGCCCAATCGCTCTAAATAGGAAGTACATTAGGATTAATGAGATAATTGCTATGACATATCCAAATCCTATCGCTGTAGGATCTATCATAAAAATGCTCATAATTGCTACGGTCAGTATCAAAAACACAGTAACACTCTGAAACGTTGTAAATATGCCCGCCAGTATTCTTATTGTTTCAATAGCCCTATTATATCGGCCGGAATACTCTTCCATAGAAGTTGATGCCTCTATCTCTAAATAGCCCCTCGGTTCAGTGCTTCCAAATATAGTTGTGCAACGTATAAGCACATCTTTAAGAGGGGGCTTAAGAACATTGGCTATTCTAGCAGTCGCCATTGTATATCCATATCCAAGATCCACCGCTAACTTTCGTATCTTTCTGAAAATTTTGCTGTAGAAGCCATACTCCCTGCTCTCTGCTATAGTTTCAACAAGGTCAGAAGGAGATGTTTCTCCTAAAGAAAGGCAATACATATGAAACAGTACATTGGTCAGATTTTCATCAATTTTTGAGGATATTGGTGTTTTTTTAATCCTTAAAAATAATCGACGCCCTCCGTAGATTATCATCATGCTGAAAGAAAAAACAAGTATAGCTTCCAAATACTTTCTTACTAATAGATAGTATACTAAAAAAAGAAGGGAAGGAATCAATATAGCAAATAACTTAACGTTAACTTTCGGAACTTTCATAGCTTTTCAGCCTTTAATTTTTGATAAACTTCCCAAGGTCCAAATCTCTGAACTAAGACCACTGTTCTCCAGACATCAACATAGCGAGGGGATCTTTCTGATAGAATCTTTAGTATTTCAGCTCTAGTCATCATTTCGTCATAGAGTTCTTTTAATCTCTTTTTGCTCCAACCTCTAAACTCCAGAAGCTTAGTTTCAAAAAGATAGCTTGTTCCCATAAACCTATGCTGATCTATGTCAGCATCGTAGAGAAAGACGGGAATGTAATTCAGTTTTCCCTCGCTTGGCTCATAACCTATTATTTCGTTAACTGATGTGACTCTTCTTATCAACTTTCCCTTACGTTCAATTCTAGCTTGGAAAAGAGCTAGGTTTAATCCATCTATATGGGTTTTAGGAACGTTTATGGGATCAGAAGTTAATCTCTGGAAGAGCTGACCAAGAGTCCCCGCGTGCATAGTTGAAAGTACAGGGTGTCCGGTTTCTACAGCTTGAAAGGCTATTCTTCCCTCTTCTCCTCTTATCTCACCAACTATAATGTAGTCCGGTCTTTGCCTTAGAGCTGCCTTTAACAAGTCGAACATGGTTACTGGTGCACCTGTGTGAAGTCTTGTAAGCTCTCTCACCCAGTTCTTGTGAAGGATGTTTACTTCCGGAGTTTCTTCTATGCTAACAATTTTTGCGTCTGAATTTATGAAGCAAGTGATAGCGTTTAGAGTTGTGGTTTTTCCTGACGCTGTTTCACCACAAATAAATGCGGAAATGCCTATCTCAAGAAGCATCCACAAGTAAGCTGCAAGTTCCGGCGACATTGTTTTCCAGTTTATCAGCTGAGCAACTGATATAGGTTCCTTTGAAAACTTTCTAATCGTAAAGTTGCTACCTCTAGGACTTATATCCTCTCCGAAAACTATGTTAAACCTAGAGCCATCAGGTAAATGTATGTCTATTATAGGATTTGTGTAACTGAGAACTTTACCGTATCTTTCCGCAATGCTCCTTAACAATTTATCAATTTCAGATCTAGAAACCCTTACATTGGTTTCTAAGGGACCAAACACTTTGTGGAAAACGAAAACATTACCTTCTCCTGGAATACTTATGTCCTCAAGCCACGGATCTGCAAGAAATCCATCTATGAAACCGTGACCAGCTCTTTCCCTTAAAAAGTAGTAAAGCACATTTGCCTCTTGTCCTTTCGGAATCTTAACCATCTTCTTTTTGATGGCCTTCCAGAAAAGGGACGCTAAAACTTTCTCTCTTTCACCAGTGTAATCTTTATCTTCAACAAGCCTTGCTACCGCATCTTCAACTGCATCTAAAAGCTCAGCACTCGGCTTTTCAGGCTCAATCAGATTGTAGAGACTCATTTCGTTTCCGTAATATATGTGAACGTATATGCCCAAGCCAACTGGATAGATTATATTAACTTCTCCACCGTAAGTTTCCGATGTTGGATCTAGTATGTACTTTGGTGGTTCGGGAAAATTTTCAATATACGAAGCTAAGTAGGGGTGCTCTTTTGTAGCCTCTTCTAATGTTTGGCATATGTCTCTCTTGAAAGGCCAGATTTCTTCTTCTTTTTCTTCGTCTTTTTTCCCTGTAAACTTAAACTTTAACTTAAGTTTTGACAAGTTTAGTCGCATTTCTTGGCCTCCTAGACTTTCACTCCGCCTAAGGGCATAACTCTTAATCCTAATGAGGGATGAACTTCTAGAGTTATCACGCTTTTTCTTTCTCCACTTGCACCCCACAACTTGACAATACGTAACAGCTTAACATCCATGCCTGAAACAGAACTGTTCTTCATCACCAAATAGACGTCTGATGCGGCTCTAAGCGCAGTTATGGACTCTTCGGCAAGGAAGGCTGGGTGAAATGTTATGATTATAGATTTTCCGCGAGAAACTATATTTTTCACTCTGGTTATGAACGTTAGAAAAGTATGGGGAGCTGCATCAATAGCGAAGGGACTCAGACTATCAATGATTGCGGCGTCATATCTCTCCTTTTTCAACTCTAAAAAGCTGGATGCAACCTTTAAAAAGAAGGAGCTAAGAAACTTGCTCCATTTTCCACCTTGAACATGTAAAGGATATATACTTAGTTGCCCCGATGTATAATAGTCATAAACATCTAACTTTACAGATTTCATCATCTGCAAGTATTCTTTCACTGTGGCTTCGCTTGTGATTACATACACCTTTAATGCATTATCAAGCATGGAGTGTACTATCTGCTGAGCTAAAACTGTTTTTCCGGATCCGTGTTCGCCTTCGATAGTGACTAAACTCGGATAGGGAATGCCTCCTCCAAGGCTTCTGTCAAGTTCTGGAATGCCTAAACTTATAATATTCATGTTCTGACCCCCTCCTTAACGGCCGAAACGCCATAATGTGAGATAAACGCCACTGTAAACACAGCGTTTTGTGGAATTACCGGTGCATCCTCCGGCAACTCGAAATATATTATAGCTTCCTCTCCTGGTGCTATAAAGGAGTGATTTTCAGGTTTGAAAGAAACGCTGCTGTTTATTACCTTGACTTTGAGAACTGTGAAGTTCTCTATAAAGTAAGAACGCCAAGATGAGCTCCAGTAGGAAAATACTATTGTGTTCCACCTGAAGCCTCGTTGAGACTTGAAGAAAATAATTCTGCTTCCAAGATTCCTAACCGTTATGTTACAAGCTGATTCATTCACATAATTAATTTGCAGTTCAAGCTTGACATCAAGCTTCATTTTTTCTAGATTGACGTATTTTTTTGCGACATTCGAAACTTCCAAGGTACACCAAATAGAAGTTGATGCAACCAATGAAAATGTAATTAATAATCCCACCATAACTATAAAGGAAGAGAGGGACGTTGAAAATCCCATTCTAAATACACCTCTAGGGCGGAGCTGAAAACAAGTATTCGCTTCCTGTACCAGTTAAGGGAACTATTTTTGCTTCAAATACCGCTCCTTCAAT
>JAEOSG010000187.1 GCA_016840485.1 Candidatus Baldrarchaeota archaeon | reverse complement strand
TGGATTCTTTAGCATCAAAATTAGCTAAGACCTCTTCATTCTCACTTATTTTAAAGGGCTTACCACTATTTTCTTGGCTTTTAGAAAATGTAGTTGATTGATGTATTTCTTCTAAAATTTCCTCTTGCTCATTGTTCTCTTGAGTAGTTTCCGTTTCAGCGACTTCTGTTTCTTCTTTTTCTTTAAGGACTTCTTTTACGTCGATGTTCACTAAATTTAGACTTTTCAAAATTTTAGATAGTTCATTTAAAACAAAGAAGTGGGCGCTTTCGTTTCGAAGAGAAGTATCAATTGAAAGTATTTCATTTAACATGATAATCTTGTTGTAGATTTCCGCATTCATATTTATTCGGTTGGATAACGTGCTCAGTAAATGTTTGGCTGAAGAATCGAACTCTAACCAATTTTTATTTAGAAAAGCTTCAACAACTGTATTAAAACAGCTTATTATATCACTTGGAGTAAAAGGTTGAGCATGTAATTTGATGTCTTCACTTTGGTAGAAAAGTTTAGCTTTCATTTCGGTAAAAGTTTTCCTAACTTTTATAGCTGTAAAGAGGAAGAATGAAGCGGCAAAAGAGAAAATGATGGTAGTTAACGTAACTGGTTGTAGAAGATTTAAGTAGGAGAACATAAAGGCTAGGCTCCAAATTGCTGATAGAATTGTGAAAAATCTTACTATTGTTTTCTGAACGTTGCTGAAATCTATGTAGTTTGCTTCACGTTGCAGTGTTTCTATCTCTTTTAAGACTTTGAAAAACTCCTCGTAGTTTTGAACGAAAAATACATTTCCTTTAACACTATGCAAATTTGAATTAAAAATTATTGCATTTATTTTAACTTGGGCAGGGGAATTATTAATATATGGGATTTTGATTTTCCCTGCGAGGGGAAAACTTAAAAACTTAAAGTTCACATCGTTTAACAGGATTTCAGGTTTTTCACGTATAGTATTCAATATTTTTTGAAACCAATTTTCGATTTCAGTAGGGTTTAATGTAGTTTCGTTAATATGGTTCAGAACTATAAAAATAATTGTATTTTTTGTTGTATTTGGTTTCCAAGCAATTGCTCCATTGATCGATGGGTGAAAAGTTATTTTATATCCTTTATCGTGTAAAATATTTATGGTTTTCTCGTATTCTGAGATAATATTTGATTGTTGTCCTGTTTTGTTTCGATTGATTTCGATTGACGGAGTATGGACTACTGTTTTCATTTGTGCTGCCCTCTCTTTTTGTTTTGCTGGGAATTTTGCCTTATGTTAATGATTGGAGGCGAAAAGTTTATATATGGACTAGTTGCGTCCCTCAGAAAGGAATAAAAGTAGTTCATTTGTTTAGAACTGTTCGACTCAAAATTTTTATGGAAATATATTTATTGTTTTGTTATGTTTATGTTTTTTGTTTGATTTTATGGTCTTTTGTGTTGTTGTCATATGTCAATATGGGGGACAATTTTTAGGTATAACACTGTTAATCTGATACTTTTTTAGTAAATAGCACCTTTCATTTATATATAAACTCCAACATTTACGCCCTTCATGGTACATTTCGAGCAGTTGGTGCACTACATGTATGGTAAGCTCAATGAAAGTTTTGAAGGGAGGAATGAGAATCTTAAGTTAGATACGACGGACTTAAAATTGCTTGAGGCTATATATGGTCTTCAAAACTTGAAGATATCAGATATAGCTGAAAAAACTGGTTTATCTGAAATAACTGTTAAGAGAAGGTTAAGAAACCTGAGAAAACGCGGATTATTTGCAAAGAAATACGCTGTAAATTACTGGAAAGTAAAATTAATACCTCTAATGGTCGTTGGGCGAAATCTTTGGGGAAAAGTAGATCAAGCAATTTTAGATTCTTTTTGTAAATCTGTTAGAACGGTTATGACTTCTGTTTCCTATCATATTTTGGATTTAATTGTGCCAGCCGATGATTTGGGCAATATTTTGGAGTACTTTTCTGGGTCGTTTAAAGATGTAGATATGTATTTTCTTAAGAGTTTTCATAAATCGGTTTCTTTTAGATTTTATGATGTGGTGAAAAATTCTTGGAGAATAGATTATCTTGCATTATCGCTCTATATTAGGGAAATTATAGTTAAAGAAGGATATATAGATATTTTAAAGCAAACTTCTCCCATAAAAACCATTATTGAGAAAGTTCCTTCAAGACCTATAAAACTAAGCGATAAATGTATAAGAAGAATACATAACTTTGAGACGTTTTTAAATAGAAAGAACTCATTTCTTGATTCGAACATGGGTATATCAAAATATACAGTTTATAAAATAAAGAGTGAGTTGAAGAGAGCAAATGCTCTAAAAACGTATATTGATGTATATCCGCCAAAACTCACTGAGAAATTATATTTAATCATTGAAAAGGGTGATATGTGTTTTTTGGAGGCCTTACTTTTAGGTTTAAGTGAACTTCCCGTGTTAAGCTTTTATAAAGCTAATAAGCTGGACGCTTCAGATAGATTTGTTAAAGACAATGTTATCATCGCTAGGTTAGAGCTTCCTGAAGGAGGGCTTGTTGGCTTCCTTGAAAGCTTTACAAAGATGTTAATTGACAAGGTTGATTTCAAGCTTTGCTTAGAAACAAAGGTTTTGATGCCTCATGAAAAGGGTGGAGAGGAAATTGCGAGATAGGGAGACTTTAACAAGTTTGATTGAACAGGTTTCAAAGTTTCTCGGGGTAACTTACTCTTTTAAAACATCTAAAGCTACTAGGCGGATAAGTTCTGAAAAGGGTCTTACAGAGCTTTTTCGCACATGTTTTCTACCTAGAATTTTGCCTAAAGAAATTGAAGAGGAGTTGACGTATTTTTTCCTTTACAAGTTTTATACGTGGAGAGATGAGCATGAGAAAGTTGAAAAAGTTCTGGAAAACTGGAGTAAACTGATTAAAAAACTCTATCAAAGATGCGAAGATTATGATGTTGGTTTTGAAATTCATGAAGGCATAGAAAAGTTGAGAATAAGGTTTTCAAGTGGAACCGTTTATTATCCGATGCTTGAAATTCTTAAAATAGATTCTATCCTTGAAGGCAAGTTACTTAAAATATTGTTGGAAACGCTTTACAGGTCTTCTAAGCTTCTTCGAGAAAAAATTAAGGTTGAAGATTTTTGCGGAATGCTTTGGGAAACGTTGAAAACCCCGTATAACTTGAGTAAAAATGAATTAAGAGTTTTAGATGTCCTAATCGGTAATCCAAGAATAAAGATAGAAGAAATAAGTAGGTTAACCCGCCTAAGTTCTTCCTCTGTAGCTCTAATTTTGAAGAGACTTGAAAAGGGACAAGCGTATACTGCAAATAGTATTATAAAATTTGATAAGCTCGGATTAAAGCATGTTATAGTTAGAATACCTTCCCGTAAGGAACCAAAGTTTTCACATCAATTGAGTAGGTATCTTTTATCGCTTCAATATGTTTTAGGGGACAGAGAGGAGCACTTGGCGAGTTTCGTCCTTCCAGCTAAACATATTCGAAGCGCTAAAAAGCTGTTGATCAATAGCTTTGGTAAAAGAATTAAGATATATGAAGTTGAAAATCTGCAGTTCTCTGTATGTTTAGATTACTACGATTGTAAGTCGCATAAATGGAAAATAAACTATGAGAAACTTGTAGAAAAAGTTGAAAAACAAATCTCTAGAAAGAGAAGTAAAGAGTTAGAAAAGGAGCAGAAGAAAGAAACTGTAGTTAACGAGAATAAGTTTACGTTTGATAGGAAAGACTTGAAGATTTTGAGAATTCTTATTAGAAACTGGAGATTGTCACTTAGAGAGCTTTCAAAAATTGTTAAGCTATCCAAAAGTGCGGTTCATAAAAGAGTATCGAAGCTTGAGAAACAAAGGGTTTTTGAACCAATAATTAATGTTCACAGAATCGGTTTAACAGAAGATATAGCATTAATAGTCAAGTCTGGAAATATAGCCTTTTTAGATTCGCTTACTCACGTTTTAAAGAAACTCCCGAGAATTACGATTTACAAGTTGAGAGAGAAGAAAGAGGAAAGATCTAAGCGTTCTGAAAGCAAACAGCAATACTTATTTTGGCTGACGCTACCAAGCGGCGACACAATAAAATTTCTTAAGAACTTTCCTCCAATAATAGAAAGGCACGGAGAGTCCGAAGTTTTTTATAGATGGCATTTTTACAGTTGGATCTCATTTCCAGATCCTGAACTTTACCTAGAAAAACAAAAAGCATGGAAGTGGTATTAAAGGTTAGACGAAAAAGTGAAGTTAAAGGTTACTAATTATTTACTTGCTTGGTGTGGTGTATTCTGCTTGAAGTTCTTCAATTATTTTTGGTAATTGTTTTAACTCGACGATTATTTTGTCTGGCTTTACCCTATAAGGTTTCTTTTCTTTGTGTTTTATGAGTATTGTTTTCATGCCGACATTTTTTGCTCCAAGGATATCCCTAATAGGATCATCACCGATAAAGACTGCTTCAAAAGGTTTAACATTTATTTTTTCTAATGCGGCTAAGAAGATTTTTGGGTGAGGTTTTCTATAACCTACATCAGCTGATGTAACGATAACGTCAAAAAAGTCTAGCATATTATGTTTGTCGAGAAATTTTTGGAGAGGTGGGCTGCTGTCTCTTATACACATCT
>JAEOSG010000186.1 GCA_016840485.1 Candidatus Baldrarchaeota archaeon | reverse complement strand
TGCAGTATAAGACCCCTACCCATAAATAGACTGACCATAGATAAATCGTACATGACTTATCTTATGAATTTTGGACAGAAAATTACCTGTGGAACATATATTTGGTATATAGAAGGCCCCGAAGAGAATATAATTGTTGATGCTGGCTGTCCAGCTGAGCTACAGACAAGAGGAGGCTTCCCCGCGGAGCAGATAGCATCATCAGATGAGGCTCTTAAAAAGGTCAATTTAAAACCTGAGGACATAGACATCGTTATTCTTACGCATCTACATACTGATCACTGTGCTGACGCTTACAAATATACCAATGCGAGATTTATAATTCAAAAGGAAGAATTGGAGTCAGCGTTAAATCCACATCCAGCCATAGCATACATGTTCAACAAGAAATATTTCGAAAAACTAAATTTCGAAACAATAAATAGTGAAGAAGAGATAACGGAAGGGATAAGGGTCTTCCCTACACCGGGACATAGCCCATGCGGACAATCCGTAGAGGTGAATACTGCTTCAGGAAAAGCAGTCATCACAGGATTCTGCTGCATCAGAGAAAACTTTGAACCACCACAGAGAATGAAGAGAATTTTTCATTTCATCCCTCCAGGGATTCACATAAACATGATGCAACTTTACGAAAGCATGATTAAAGTTGAAGAAAGAGCGGACATAATAGTACCGCTGCATGATCAAGAATATCTCAAAAAGAAGAGTATACCATAAAGACATGCGATAGGTATCTCCTAAGCGAATCTAAAAACTTCAAATTCCTCAGCATTCTTCTCAGCCAGTGAAAAAGCTAAGAGGATAGGCATAGTTGGCGGGGGATATATAGGCCTCGAGATGGCTGAAGCATTCAGAATAAGAAACAAAGAAGTGCTACTTTTTCAGAGATCGTATCCCATGAGAAGAGCCGTAGATCCAGAAATCTCTAAAGATATAATTGAAGAATTACAAAAGCATAACGTGAATCTCCACCTCGGAGAATCTTTCAAAGATGTTGAAGATGAAGATAAAGCATTACGGATCATCAGTGACAAAGACGAATATTTAGTTGACATTATTATTCTAGCCATGGGAGTCAGACCCAATGTAGATTTAGCTAAAAGAATGGGCGTTAAGCTCGGTGTCACAGGCGCAATAAAAGTTAATGAAAGAATGGAAACATCCGTGAAAGATGTGTACGCAGCTGGAGACAACGTTGAGGCAATTCATCTAGTATCTGGGAAACCAGTCTACTTGCCTTTCGCCCCAGCGGCAAACAAGATGGGCAGAGTTGCTGGAGATAACATTGCAGGCGGAAGCAGTAGGTTTAAAGGAGTTTTAGAAACAACCTTCACAAAAATATTCAGCCTGCATGTAGGAAGAACTGGACTTTCAGCATGGGAAGCTGAGGCTGCGGGATTCGATGTCGCTGCTGTGGATATCAATCACGTAAGTAGAAGCCACTATTTCCCTGGAAAAGAACAAATGCACATTAGGCTGATAGCCGATAGGGAAAGCCATAGAATCTTAGGCGGGGCGATAACTGGAAGAGAGGGAGTCGCTGGCAGAGTGAACACGTTAGCCGCTGCGTTATGGGGAGGATTAACCGTTGAAGATCTAACTCAGCTCGATCTCGGATATGCGCCTCCCTTCGCTCCAGTCTGGGACGGCTTAGTTATAGCGGCAAATGTTATGAAAAGAGAGCTCAAATAGAGATTGCAATATTCTTCTTTAGGTTTTTTAGGAGTAAGATCGGTTTATATCCCTAAAAATGGACGTGGCAACTTAAGCATTTATTGTTGACCGGTCGATTTCCATCTCTCCTTTTCCGTTCACACAGCTTAAACGAAGCCTAATATTAGCCGCTTTAGATCGGCCATCAAACCCTTATAACCTTAAGTTGCCACATCCTAAAAATGAAGAGTAATATTTATTGGCTAAATCCTTATTCAATTATGTGGACATGGGTATGATAGAAACTTATGATGTTGGAAGCATGCCTTTCTTTGGGGATTTTAAGAAGTTTTCAGAAGGCTCCGCAAAATTCGCCTCTTATCTTTTGGATATCTATGGAAACAGATCTGAGAGTTCCGCCGCTTATTTCGAAAGAAAAGTTGTAGATGCCTTTATTGGGAAGCTAAGAGCAGGCATAAATATTCCAAATTATCCTCAGTTTAGAGATATGACGAGGATGTTCCTCGAAATGATGGATGGAGTTGAAAAGATTGGAGGCAGCTATATTGAAACTAAACTTCTTTCTCCAAAAACTGGCAAATTGGATATACCTGAAGTTTTAGCCTTAAAGTGGAACTCCAAGAATATTTATGAAATATTTCATAGCACCTTTAGAGTTAAAATCTGCATTACTGGACCTTATACTCTTTCATCCCTTTTTGCTTACAAAGACCCAGAATTATACAGCAGAATAGGAGGCTTCTTGGCAGAGACCGTTAAAGAAAACATATTTAACAATAAATATGGTAAGGTGGAATTGCTCGCGCTTGATGAACCTACATTCGGGTTAATTGACGATCCAATGATGGATGTTGGGTCGACAGGGAGAGAGAATCTTTTGCATGCTTGGGAAAAAATCTTTCATAAAGCTCAGGAGAAAGGCGTAAGGACATGCTTGCATCTTCACAGTACAGTGGATAAACTCTTTTGGGAAGTGGATTCCCTAAAAATAATAGAATCTCATGTAAATGACTCGTTATATTCCAGTAATAAAACGAAAGAACTCTTAGAATTAAAGGATAAATTTCTGAAGGCAAGCATCTCCTACTCAAATTTTGATGTATTAATCAGAAAAAAGGTACTCTACGATTCAGCGGGAAAAACAGGTGATGTCACGCAAGTAATCGGCAATGTTTGGAGGAAAATACGCAGCAATAAAATAAACCCTACTGTCTTTTTAGAGAACGTTGAGTTAATGAAGAGGAGGCTTCTAAAAATAATCGATATGTTCGGCTTAGAGAGAATTCCTTATGCGGGTCCAGAATGCGGGTTAAGAGGATTCCCGACAGGCAGGTCTGCAATAGAATGCTTGAAAAGAGTTTCTGAAACGGTTAAAATTGTAAATGCCTACCTATTAGATAAGTAAACGGTTAGCTACGGCTTGAAAAATGTTTTTAATAACAAGTATTGTTTGATCTGAAAACTTTGCTGACCAGGTCGGATTTGATACGTCATTCTAAAGGTAAAAAACATCATGTTTAAATGTCTATGCAACTGTAAATCTTATCATCCGAGGTGTTTGATATGAGTGGCAGAGGTTACGGTAGAGGAAGAGGAGGACAGCGGCAAAGAATAGGTGGTCCAGCCTACTGTGTATGCCCAAAATGCGGCTATAGAGTTCCGCATACAAGAGGAGTTCCATGTCTTTCCACAAGATGCCCCAAATGCGGAACAGCTATGTTGCCTTCATCTTAACTGCAGAATTCAGAAGGTAGAGATTAGCGAAATTTTTAAGGCTAATCTAGTTCTTAAAATGAGGATGAGAAATTGCGCAATTTAAAGCGTGTCTATGGAGGCTTTATGGAGCTGTGGATGCTGCATGAGCGGGCTAGAATCTGATAGAAACAAGGTGAACAAAATAATTGTTCATATTTCAGAAGATGGAGGGGTAAGCCGAAGTGAAGCGAGGAGAACGCTTCACAAGTATGTCTGTGAAGGCAAATGCGATTGGTACAAGACTAAAAGTAAAAAAGAGGGCTTCGATAGGACAGATTTAACGAAAAGACAAAGAAGACTTGTTGAAGACATAATAAAACAGGTCATGAAAGATTCCGAAATCGATGATGCAAAATGGCGGATTCATAACATTTTATGCCCTGGGCATCCAAGACCTAGACCAAAAAGAACTCAAATTTAGGAACTCAGCCTTTACAATAAGAAAGAGAGATCTAATAGTCTTCTGCTATTCATGAAATGTCGAGTTTCTCTCTGTTGGGCGTTCCTGCACTTTCATCATCCCGCCCCATCCTTCTATTTTATAATATGTACGTTTAGCTTCCTCCAGCATTTTGTAACCACAGCGTCTTCAGAGAGTGGACCTGAAGTTGTAAGAGGAAGGAACATGCCTGAAAGCCAGTCGCCCCTTTCTGTAATCTCTCCTCTACGAATCTGCATCCTACAAGGATCCCGCTAATTTACTAGGAGTATTTTGCCATTATATCCATCAAGGCAGATCTAACAGATATATAATCATTTTTCACCGTAATCGGTGTTTTTGGTTCCCTCTTAATTAAAGCTTTGTTTTGGGAACTAAAAAATTTGTAGCAAGAACATTGTGAGGAGATGCCTGGTCGGGTAAGGCTAACTTATGATGGGAAAGTAGAGATTAAAGTTCTAGGTAGAAGGAGAGAAGTTTTTGAAGTTCCGTTTTTGGATAAGTACAGGAAAAAGCCTTCAGAAACTTAAGGTTCACCCTTCAGCGTCTTAATATGGAAATTGTCGTGGAAGAATCTATTAAAAAGAGCTATAGAAGCAAGTTATGAGGATGAAGGAGTTATACATAATTATAAGCTTCAAGTAGAGGATAAAACTTTACATGTGCTTTTTATTCCGCCACAGGGTGCCCTCCCAAAATGGCTCGATAACTGAGAGTCAACCCCTCTGTACTCAGATACTGGAATCACAACCCTACTCAACCTTCCACCTCCCTTTTCCTTTATTCTCAGAATAATCTCCCTGCGTTTTCGCTCCCTAATCCTTTCAAAT
>JAEOSG010000185.1 GCA_016840485.1 Candidatus Baldrarchaeota archaeon | reverse complement strand
GTGATTTCCTTACCAATAGATTTTCTTGCTTTCTCCTTTACTTCGCTATAATCCTGACCGTTAGCAAGCATAATAAAATAGTAAGCCATGTTTTTCCCGAAAGTTTCCGTTAATTTTACAGCGTCAAAGTTTGCAAGGTCGCCTACCGTCTTTATTCCCAGTTCCTTTAAGCGTTCAGCTGTTTTAGGTCCAATTCCATACAGTTTCTCCACTGGAAGAGGATGCAAAAAATCTTTTACTTTATCAGGCTCCACCACTGTCACTTTATTAGGCTTATTCATGCTTGAAGCCATCTTAGCAACTAGTTTATTTGGCCCAATACCAATTGAACATGTAATTCCAAGTTTTTCCCATATTTCGCTCTGCATCTTTTTAGCTAATTTCTCTGCTTCCTGAAAGTCCTCCACTACATCAGTTACATCCACATATGCCTCGTCAATGCTAACTTTCTGAATTTTCCTCGAATATTTTCGTATAATCTCCATTGTTTTTTGCGAAAATTCACGATACCTATCAAAATGAGGTCTAACATATATTCCATCAGGACACAGTTTATATGCCTTTGAAATGGGCATACCAGAATGAATACCAAACTTTCTCGCTTCATAATTTGCTGTTAAAACAACTCCTCTACCTTTTCCACCTTTAGGATCAGCTCCAACAATCAAAGGTTTTCCTCTATAGTCAGGGTTAAGACTTTCCTCAACTGAGGCATAAAATGCATCCATGTCAACATGAAAAATTACTCTTCTTTTCACATTCATCACTTAAAACCATAGTGGGCGCTTTCTCTACATTTAATTTCAATTATTTCCAAATTAAACTATTATAATACCTTAAAATGCATCTAATTTTAAATATGATTTTACTGTTAACTTTTGCAAAGGTTCTTTATGAAACTCCAACTACAAAATGCGAGGTTTCGTAAATAGTGTATAAGATTGAAGCCAGACCATTGATTTCAATTATTTAATTTAGATATGAGCTATTTCACAGTTCTTGTAGATGTTTGTCGCATTGAATATATACTGGTTCCCATGTGTTGTCCTTAAGCACATATAACGGTATGTCGTTTTCTATTACTTCTTTTAGGAATTTTTCTGGTTCTATAACTGCTTCGGGAGGGTAAACACCGGGTTTTTCTATTTTCTCCCCCAACCTCACCTAGTTCCTTAATTTCATCTTTAACCCTATCTGGATTTATATCGCCTATTAAAATCTCCTCTACTTCCTTCATCTCCGATAAAACGTAACTATACTAAAAACTCATATCTCCAGCTTCACCAAGAACACCTATCTTCATAAACCTACCCCCAACACAAATTCTAAAGCCTATGATCTTCAACTAATAGATTTAGAAGGATAATAATAAAATAATTTAGGGTGTTACAATTTTATTCGCTTTTTAACAAACTACGAAAATCGTCCATCAGCCACTAAACTCTAACATAAATATAAGTCTAGAAGGAAAAAATAAGAAATCTTGAGAAACATACGCGTTACTATCGGATCAGAACGCATTTTTGACTGGTTATTTGCTAGTTCGTAATTGTTATGCTGATTTTGCTTTCTTTAATTCTTCTTCTCTAAGTACTCTTCGAAGTACTTTTCCAACTATGGTTTTAGGTAACTCATCTCTGAATTCAATTATTCTTGGATATTTGTATGGTGCCATTCTTTCCTTAGCCCATTCAATGATATCTTTCTCGGTAACCTTGCCCTTATACTCTTCTTTTAGTGCAACAAACGCTTTAATAGTTTCTCCTGCCTCCGGATCAGGTACACCAACTACCGCGCATTCTTTAATCGCTGGGTGTTCATATAATACCTCTTCTACTTCTCTTGGATACACAGAGTATCCTTTATATTTGATTAAGTCCTTCTTGCGGTCAATTATGTAGAAGAATCCTTCCTCATCTGCCTTTGCTATGTCTCCGGTTCTTAGCCACGTTTCGCCATTAATAGTCATAAATACGTTCTTTGTCTCCTCAGGTCTATTCCAATAACCTTTCATCACTTGAGGACCTTTAACAACAAGCTCTCCGACTTCACCCGGTGGAAGGAATTCATCCTTTTCTAAATCGGCGATTGCTGCATCTGTATTTGGCACAGGTATGCCGATGCTTCCAACCTTTCGTTTACCTTTCAACGGATTACAGTGTGTAACTGGTGACGCTTCAGTTAAACCGTAGCCTTCACATATTTTTGCACCGGTCAATTCTTCGAATGTTTTTTGAATAGCTACAGGTAATGGTCCAGCTCCACTAATACCAGCACGTAAAGAGGACAAATCGTATTCTTTTACTTTTGGATGTATATTTATGGCATTATAAATTGTTGCGACCGCTGGGAATAATGTGGCTTTATATTTTTGAATAGCTTTCATTACTTCTTCAACATCGAAACGTGGGAAAACTATTACTTTTGCTGCCGCTGCTGTACCAAGGTTCATAACGACAGTTTGACCATAAATATGGAACCAAGGTAAAACTCCTATTACGACTTCTTTTCCTTCTTCAAAGTCGGGTATCCAAGCTTTTGTTTGAAGAGCATTTGCAACCAAATTATAGTGTGTTAACATTGCACCTTTTGGTAAACCGGTGGTACCACCTGTATATTGGAGAACTGCAATATCTTCTTTTGGATTTACCTCCACTTTTGGTGGTTCCGGTGGATATTCTTTAAGTAAATCCGTTAAGTAATATATGCCGGGGCCTTTTGGCACTTTTAATGTTTTAACTTTACCAAGTAATTTTCCTAAAACTCTTTTTATTGGAGGCAGGTAATCAGCTATAGAAGTTATAATAATGTTTTTTAAAGCTGTGTCTCGTTTGGCCTGTTCTACTACGGGGTAAAGCAGATCTAGAGCCACTATTGTCTCTGCACCGCTGTCCTTAAGTTGGAAATTCACTTCTCTAGGCTTATAGAGAGGATTCATCGGTGTGACTATTGCTCCAGCTTTAAGTGCACCATAATACGCGATTGCAAATTGGGGGCAGTTTGGAAGGAAAAGAGCAACCTTGTCTCCTTTCTTTACACCCATTTTACTTAAAGCTGTTGCAAATCTGTCACTTGCATCATCAAGTTCTTTAAATGTTACTCCTCTTCCAAAAAACACGTATGCAACCATATCTGGGTATTTTTTGGCAGTTTCTCTCAGTAGTTCAAAGAGGGGTACTTCAGGTATGTCTATTTCTTTTGGTATGCCCTCTGGATACCATTGGAACCAAGGTTTTTCTTCTTTAAATGTCAAGTTTCCCTCACCCCATTCAATAGTTTATTGTCATAATTAGTTAGTCATGTGTCAAACTATTAATATTTTACCCTAATCCTTAAGTTCAAGAATCTTCTACAAAACTTCATAAATTAATAACATTAGGTAAAGCTATAGAAGGCTTAAAACTGAAGCACAACCCAACTAAAAAAACGAAGCTAATTAAACAAACAGTAAATTTATTTTTTTAACAAAAAACAAATTATAAAATTCTAGACGAGAAATTCGTAATTTTAGATCTCATTTTACTGAATAAATTTTCCTCCCCTCTTCCCACCTATAAACTATCTTTCCTTTCCTTTCTAAGTCTTTCAAATACGCTTTAACAACATTTAACAGCCATAACAATCTATATCGATCTTGTTCATTATACAACGCTAATGCCAACTCCTCTACTGTTCTCGGTTTTTCTTGGAGAAGTTTAACTATTTCCTCTTCCCTCGACAGCTTCCTCCGAATCAATTCCTTTATTCTCTTTTTAGGATTATAAATTACTGGGCCATGAGCCGGTAAAATCAATTTTAAATCCATTTTCAGAAGTTTTTCAAGAGAATCTATGTAGACGGCAACATCGCCACAAGGTAAGCCTATCCATGTGGTTCCCTCACCTACAACCACATCTCCACTGAACAACACTTCCTTCTCCTCTAAATACAGGCTTATGTGACACGGTGTATGACCAGGAGTGTGAATAACTCTTAAAGAATATTCTCCAACCTTTATCTCATCATTTTCGTCCAGTACAATGTCTACATTTATGGGTTCTGCCTTGCAAAGACCTTGAAGAAAAAGCTTGATGAAAGAAGAAACGTTATCCTTAAACCCATAGTAATTAATTGTTAATTTCTTTAAATCCGAGAGAACCGGAACAGCCAGTTTATGTGCTGCAACACTAACATTTAACTCTCTTTTTAGTACGGCAGCACCGGCAAAATGATCTGGATGCGCGTGAGTAACAACTACCTTCTCTAATCCACGACTTTCAGTTATTCGTTTAATTTCATGCAAAAGTTTTTCTGTAGATTCTTGAAAACCATATCCGGCATCTATCAAAACAGGTTCTTCGCAATTTATCAAATAAACATTAATATTTGGTAAAAACATTTTTCCAGGTAGTTCTATTAAATAAATAAAATCTTTTAGAAGCACGGTTAATCCCACAAATATACGCTAAAATAAAACATTAACTTTTAGTAAGGAAAGAAATTGTAATGAAATTAGTGTTGTTTTATCCGGTTGGTAGAACCCCTGTAGCAAATGCAAATTTCATTAAGACTGGTATTTCATGCGCTGAACCAATGATTAACAATTTTCCTTCTTTTAACAAGTCACTCCACTTCTTTTTACCTGTTGCCATGGCACTCCAGCTTTCAATATCTGTTCTAATTACTAAATCAGGTGCTGGATATTCTCCTTCGTCGAATCTAACTTCT
>JAEOSG010000184.1 GCA_016840485.1 Candidatus Baldrarchaeota archaeon | reverse complement strand
AACCCAAGCAGCATTACTACTATGAATACCGAATTCTGTTGGGCCTCCCCAATCTCCACCTCTACAAATAAGATCCATGTAAATTATTCCCTTAACGCCGAGAAACATTTCAACTTTCCCTTTTCTATTCTGGGCAGGTATTGGGAAATACATTGCATCTGCTCGCTTCAACTTGTCAACATACTTGTTAACAAACTGCGGCAAATGTTTCGAACCAAGTTCCTCCTCGCCTTCAATAGCAAAAATTAAATTCACAGGCAATTCCCCTTCAACTTCCAAAATAGTCTCTAACGCATTGAAGAAAGCTCTAAGCGGACCCTTAGTATTTATTGCTCCTCTTGCCACTAAACATTCTCCAAAGGGCTCCATATTCACAATTTTAGCTTCAAAAGGAGGCACCGACCACTTGTCCTCATCAACAGGTTGCACATCGTACATACCGTAAATTAAAAGAGTTTTCTTATCTTTACCTGTGAAAAGTTCGCCGTATACAACTGGCCATCCATCAGTTGGAACAATTTCACTATGTCCTCCAATTTCATCTATGAATCCCTTTGTAATTTCAGCTGTTTCCATTATACCGGTACCATCAGCAGAAATAGAAGGTTGCCTTAAATACTCCCTGATTTTTTCCAAATGTTCTTCAAAATGTTCATCTACATGCTGATAAAACTTTTCTAAAGACAAATGTCTACCTCCAACTGTTTTACCCACATAACACTAACTAAGAAATCTTAATCCCTAAAAACTTGGTGTCAAAATATGAAGACTAAATCGTGCGCCTCAACGAATACTGGGACTATACTGTATGCGAAAGATGTTCCATGAACTACCCAATAACATTTCTGGAAACATTCTTTGGGCTTGACTCTTTATTCGTTAAATATTAGTTTTTAACTAAAACAAACCAGAGCAAAGGTAAACTTAATTATATCATTACAACATTTTAGAACATCCTACATACTTCTAATTTGTTATGAAAGTCAATTAGGTTATCCACATTACGGGGAATATGTTGTGTAATTAAATGGGTTGGTGACTTAAAATTGTCACTAGATAATTTCTTTTATCCGAAAAGCATAGCCATAGTAGGCGCCTCAAATAATCCCAGAAAGTTTGGCTATGAATTAATGAAAAATATCATCGAGGGAGGATATAGAGGTAAAATTTTTCCTATAAATATCAAAGAAGAAGAGGTTATGGGATTTAAAGCCGCTAAAACTATCAAAGAAGTTCAAGAAAAGATCGATTTAGTTATCATAGCTATACCTGCAGGTTTTGTTCCTCAGGTTGTTCAGGAATGTGCAGAAAAAGGAATTAAAAATATTATTATTGTCTCTGGCGGTTTCAGCGAGGTGGGAAAGGAAGGTAAAAAGTTAGAGGAAGAAGTTGTTAAAATAGCTAAGGAAAATGACATTAGAATCATAGGGCCAAACTGCGTAGGCATACAAAACACAGAAGTCTCTTTAAATGCATCATTTGTTATGCGGGCACTACCAGGTTCTATTGGAATAATAACTCAAAGTGGAGCTCTGGGGGCATCCCAAATATACATGGCTACAAGTGAAGGTATTGGGTTTAGCAAGTTTATTAATTTGGGAAATGCTTGTGATGTTTCAATACCAGAAGCAATAAAATATCTGGCGGATGATCCGCAAACAAAAGTTATAGCACTATATATAGAGGGAGTGAGCAGAGGAAAAGAATTTATGGAAGCTTTAAAGTACGCAACCGCTAAGAAGCCAGTAGTGGTTGTTAAAGCGGGAAGAACGGAAGCTGGAATGCGTGCAGTACTTTCCCATACAGGTTCACTTGCAGGTAAGGACGCAATATTTGACGCTGTTTTCAAGCAAACTGGTGCCATAAGAGTTGAAACACTTAAACAACTCTTTAATGTAGCTCGCTTAATAGTGGAGCAACCACCGCCCTCTGGAAAGAGAATTGCAATTATAACTAATGCTGGCGGTGCAGGAGTTCTTTCAGCCGATGAATGTGCAAAACATGGCTTAATCTTGACGGAACTTACTGAAGAGACAAAAAACACTCTAAGAAGTTTTCTCCCACCAATAGCAAGTGTTCTAAACCCTGTAGACATCATAGCAAGCGCAAACATGGAAGTTTATAGAAAAACGGTTGAAACCGTCGTAAAAGATCCTAATGTTGACTGTTTATTGGTTGCATGCGTGGTTCCAACCTTTCTAGGCATGAAACCAGACGAGCATGCAAGAGGAGTTGTTGAAGCATTAAAAAATGTTAAGGTAAGAAAAACAGTCGTAGCTTGTTGGATGGCTGGTAAAACCGCAGAACCAGGCAAAAAAATTCTGAGTGAGAACCATGTACCCGCATATTCCTGTCCTAAAGAAGCAGTTTATGCACTTGCAAAATACATAAAATACCTCGAATTTAAGAAAGCCAGCAAGAATATGGAGTAACAAAACTTGCTTTTAGCATGAAGCTAATCGATGTAGAATCAAATTTGTTTTTTCCATTCTGCGTATAGCAATTGTTAACCACTTTAAACAGCGTTAGTTTAAAAAGGAGTTATATTTTGCTATTTAAATTTTTGCGTGAGGGTAATAATTTACATTGAAAATATTACTCTAAATAATAACAGAAAGAGGAACGTGTTTTGTTGGTGAAACATGCCAAAAATTTAAAATGTGTTTTCTTCCAGATAGATTAAAGTGCTTGTAATGTTAACAAGATCTAAATAGTTCGTAAAGCAAAGTTTGTCAAAAGTACATCTATGGGATGTGTTAACTCGCTGGGGGAGTCAGAACTGTGGGAAAAATTGATGCATACATCTTTATTGAAGTGGAGATAGGCAAGTCGGAACACGTTTTAAATGAGCTTAGAAAACTGGACATCGTCAAAAGCGTTGCTTTCGTTACGGGAATATTTGATGTAATAGTTCGCGTCAGCGTCAATAACTTGGAAGAACTTTACGAAGCAACTGTAAATTACATACATAAAATTGACGGTGTGAAAAGAACTAGAACACATATTATAGAGAAGGAACTAAAGCAAGAGGGGTAAACTTGGTTTCAAAAAAATTTGAATTCTATTTTTTAGCCTTATTTTCAGGAGTCTTCACATCATTTTACGTTCTTATGGACGCTTATGGACTAAAAGCTCTTGTACCAGATCCCTATGTTTACTCTTTTCTTTGCGAATGGATAGGGCTCATAACCTGCCTTTTATACTTACTCGTACTAAGCATTCCCACAACAATAAAGGGGAAGAAACGGCCCATAGGATATTATTTTGATCCGTATTTTCAAGGTTTAAAAATTCCAAGAGGAAAATCACTTCAATACATTTTAGGAGCTGGATTGGTTGCAAGCGTTTCCACAATAACCTATTTCATAGCTGTAAGCTTCTCAGATCCATCTATGATGCTCCCTCTAATGCGGTTCTCAACAATATATCTTCTAATAATAGATTTCATCAGAGAGAAAGATGTTCCAAGTGCAATCGAAATAGAAAGTATTCTCTCTGTAACTCTTGGATCATTTCTCGTAACTCTCAGTAAAGGGAAAATAGATCCCTACACCATAATTATCACCCTCGTTATAATGAACGGATGCTTCACCGCATATACTACATTTATGAAAAAGCTACAAGAAATCTCAGAAAACGGGAAGAGAAACGACTCCCTAAATTTAAGGTTTTGGAGTCTCTTCTTCTTAACCTTATCTCTATCAATTATGTTAATGCCGTTTTTAGATAAAACGAGAATAGAAATAATACAAAAACTGTTTTTCTCACCTACAATTTTTACTTTCTTTACGGTTAACATGGGGTTCGCATTTCTATCCTATGTGATGTATATTAGAGCTCTCGGCAAGGGGAAAATGAGTATAGTAAACGCTATAGTTTCAATTAACATTGTACTAGGTATACCGCTTACATTTCTAGGAGTAAAACTAGCACCCAACATATTTGAATCCATAAGCTATGATGCTTTTCTCTGGATAATCAAAATAGTTGGAACAATATTTGTAATAGTAGGTATCCTGGCACTATCACTAAGTGAAGTAAAAGCCTACATACTCCTAAGAATCAGTTCAAAACACGCCGTAGATATCCTTGATAAAATATACAAGATAAGAGGCGTAGAATCGGTTGCAGCTGTGGCAGGAGACTACGATTACGTAGTAAAGCTAAGAATAAGAACGTTGGGTAAGACGTACAACATCATTGTCCGGGAAATAGAAAAAATAAAAGGGATAATACAAATAATGTCGCTACCAATAATCAGAGAGTGGGAAATTCTATAACAAATCAACGTTTTAATGTCTTTATTTCACTCTAAAATTTTAAAAAGAACATAAATTTGGAGGGTTGTGACATGGCTCTATATTATGAGGATTTTAAGGAAGGGATGGTTTTTGAATCTCCCCGAAGAACGGTTACTGAAGCAGAGCAGACATAGTAATTTTTACGGGTTTAAGTGGAGACTTTAACCCATTGCACACAGACGAGGAATTTGCTAAAACAACTATTTTTGGGAGAAGAATTGCCCAAGGTGCTTTAACTTTCGCTATAATGACCGGACTCTGGGATATGTTAGGAATAATTAGGGGAACTGCAATCGCTTTTTACGGCGTAGACAAACTAAGGTTCACAAAACCTGTTTATCCAGGAGATACTCTAAGAGTTAAAATTACAGTTATAGAGAAAAAGGAAAGAGAGATGGGAGGATTAGTTGTAC
>JAEOSG010000183.1 GCA_016840485.1 Candidatus Baldrarchaeota archaeon | reverse complement strand
AGATGTGTATAAGAGACAGCTTTAATGCCTTCTTTAAGTATTTCGTTTTCTCTTTGCAATTGGTATACTCTTACTGCTAGTAAAATGTTAGAGATTATTAGAGAAAGAACTAATGTTACTACTAGAATTTTTTTCACCTTCATTTTCTATCACCTTCATTAACCGGTTTGAAATATCGATTCAAGGATAACGCTTTAAGTTGAATTCCTAGCTCTTTAGCTATATCGCTGTTAAACAGTATAAATGCCTCAGTATAGACATCATTTTCCCATAATGTTTCTAGTAACCTATTATATCTTTTCTCTTTTTCGTAATTACGAATTATTTGTTTGCCTTTTACGAAAAAAGTTACTATTGTACCATCATCACTCATCTTTATCCACATATCAATACCTTTTGGCTTTGATTTTGATAACCTAACTTTACCTTTTGAATTCTTGTAGATGTACACCATTTTCCAAATCCCTCCTTTCTACCTTAGATATCCACTTCTTATATAAGTAAACCAATATCTTTCTGCATCTTTAAGGATTTCCTTTACTAATTCTTCTTTTCGAATTTCATCTTTCATATCACATCACCGCAAAAAAATGTTGGGAAAGTTAAAGTTCAATTCCCAACTCCTTTGCCTTCTCGATTAGTCTCTGTTTCAGCGTTTCTCTCGTTATCTCTAATGCCCTCTCGAAAACTTTTAATGCATCTTCGAATACGATTGCAATGTACCCACGAGTGTATAACTGGTGTCGAGTCTTTGGGCTGTACTTAACAATCTGTATGTTAGTCTTTGTCACTATCAATGCATAACACCATTGCTCTCCTTGGATTATTTCCACAACCTTTCCTTGCACTTTTTCAGCTAATTCATTTATATCACTCGCTCTTTTCACGGCATTATTTTCGAGGGCAATTTTTGTCTCAGACATTCTTTTTCACCTCCTTTTCCCTTTTTTGACCATGATATTTTTATAAAGAGGGGGGTTTATAAAGCTTTCGGCTCATTTTTTGATGGGATTAATTCTGGAAATAGTAGTTGTACTAGTAGACTTCTCTGTAATTCTCTCTGAATTAATTTTGGTAAATTGAAGCCATAGTCGTTACTGAAATACGCTGGTATAGGCACTCTGTAGACCTTGCTTCTATACTTGTATGTCAATCTTCCATGCATATATCCGTCTACTGAAAGATAGACTTCTAATGTAAAGAATTTGTTGTTTATTGTGTACAACTTCATATCTCTTTCCCCTCCACCTTCATTCTCTGCTTTATTCCTTCAAGTAAGGCTTCTAACTGTTCAACACTTCGATTATAACGGTCTCTCACCTTTCCGCAAGCACAGATTTCAATTGTATCATCTACGTTATTTAGCCATATCGCAACTATTTGAACATCAAGATGGTCACCACCTATACTGAAGATACTTAGTGTATTAAGACCTTTCACTCTTATTGTATACCAAAGTGTATCGTCACTAATTGCATAGTCCTCAATTAGAAGTCTCTTTACTTCGAGACCATGCCTCTTCGCTTCAAGTTTCATTATTTCTCCAATCACTTTTGCCATTTTTTCTTTTTCTTTATTTTTGATTCCACTCACAATCACACACATCTTCCTCTTACCCCCCTTTTAGTTTTTTATTTCTGTATATTATTATACACTACCCCTTTATAAAGCTTTCTGCTCTTTCTCTCTCTAATAATAATAAAAAATGTATATAAAATAAATATTGTAATATAGAAACGGTTATTAGCAGTAGATTAAACAGATTATAACGATAATTATTATTCCTAGAAAGCAGAGAATTAACTGTACTACAATATCTGTATACCAAGGTAAGTTAAGACTAATCAAATATGCTTCTTTTCTCGTTAATGTTCTTCTCCTTTTTTCCTCTTTTTCCCTTTCAAGAACCTCTTTGGCATTTAAATATTCTAAGAGCAACTTTCTCATCATTTCAATTTCTTTTTCGTTATACTTTCTCTGAGTCATTTTACTTAACTCACCTCCATGAGAGATATTTATAACCCCCCTTTATAAAGCTTTCGCTTCATTTAATACTTGTTCACTAATCTGTTTTTGAAACTGATTTTCGAACCAGTTCGCAAGTCAGTAACAACGACACGGATATCATAAACAAAAACCAGAAAAACCCCCGTATAAGAATATCGCTTACATTTTTTGAGTGATTTTAACATATATTTTTCCAGCTTTAAAGTTTTCATCTTCTAAAATTTTTAATTCATTCAATTCATATTTTTCAATCCAAATTAAAGGTTTAATTTCTTTCTCGATATGGTTTTCCAAAACTTGGTTTACATCATTTAAAGTTATTTTTTCTTCAACCATAAAATGTAATAATGTTGAAAGTTTGTTGAATATCCTGTATAATCTATGTCTAGCTAAAATCCATTTTTCTCTAAAAATATTTTTAACCCATTTATTTGGAATTAAAACATCAAATGGTCTCAGAAACTTTAAAACATATCTTTGACCAGTTATCAATCCAGTTGCAATAAAACCTGCATCTAAAAATCCTCTTCTACTTCCCATTAAACCACTTATTTTTGTTCTGTTACTCAACATTTTTTGATATCCTTCTTCAACTCTGTTTAAATACCAATCTTTATCTTTAACTTTGCTTATCCCATTTAAATAATCTTGACATGCAGATAACAACATAAACAACATTTCACTTTTAATAAAAACTCTATCATATTTTTCTTCGTTTATAAACTCAGCAAAATTGTTTACTGATTTTCTAACCAAATGTTTTTTATAGCATTCAAAACAACCTATTTGCTCTCCAGTTTCCTTATCAATCCCATTTAGAAAAGTTCTATTAAATCCTTCAACCATTTTATCATAGCTTTCAATTATTCTTTGTTTCCAGTACTCAACATCTTGTTCTGTTAAACCACATAGTAGCATTGGAATATAGGCTTCATAAGTAATCATCTTTTTCACCTCTACTGGTTTTCGTTTTTATCATAAACAAACATCAGTTTAAACCTCCTCAAATAATCGTTGTATTTGTTTTTTCAAGTACTCTTTGTTGTAATGTTTCAGGTAAGCGAAAACATATTTAATCAACTTGTTTACAAGATAGCTTCTATTTATTTTCTTCAACTCTGGATATTCTTTAACTATTTCTCCACAAGCGTATCCAACACTATCTTTCAAACATAAATGGTAATTCTCATACAGTTTATGACATTTCAATATAACAAAGCTTTGAAACAGATAATGTGCTCTACCTTTAATTTTTTCTATCAATCTATCTGTAAATTCATCTACATTAATCGTCATTTTTCATCACCTCAGCATTAGTACTCGATATACTAGACGATATTCTCTTTCAATTGTTCTTTCAGGTTTATAAATTTTTCCAACTATTGGTTTAACGTAAATACTACAATGGTCAAAGTTTCTAATTCTTTCTCTAAACCCTAATGCTCTAGCAAAATTCTCGTTTATTCTATATCCAAGAGTCATTGCAAGATATGTTTTCATCAAGTTTCTTGGTTCACGTTTCCAGTTCATAGCCGTAGGTATTGTTTCTCTTCCAGTTAAATTTGGTGTTTCACCAGCAAAAATCATTGAAGCCACTTTCTCAAACCATGGTTTCTTCTTTCTAATGTTAATAAAGTGAATATCCATCGGTTTAGTTACAACAATATATGGGTCGTTATGCAATGTTTTAACATCAGTAAACCTTAACACATAGAATCTTACACCATATCCTTTCAAAAACCTAAATGTTAATGGGGTAAGTTTAACCAAGTATTGACTCCTTTTACATGGAACCTCTCTGTAAGGTGCAAAATACTTTTCTTTAACAAACGTTAATACTCCTCTCAATCTCTCTAAATCTTCTGGCTTCATTTCAATTAAAAATTTTCCTCTCAAAATATCTGCAAATATTACTGCTAAAGCATCTTTAACTAGTTCGCCGTATTTAGGTGACTGTAAATACTCTTCGATTTTCTCATCAACGTAAACTCTTATTTTTGGAAACCTCCATTCAACAGCTATTGGAACATAAGCGTTACCCATTAACGCTCTATATAGTTCAGCTCTTCTAATAAATTCAATTGCTCTTCTTCTTGCTTTTCTAACTCTTCTTATCTCTTGGTCTATAAACCATCTTATAACCCCTATTTTAACAACCTCTCTCCAATGTAACAGCATTCTCTCAATTCTATCTGCTAAAGGAATTCTTATCTCTTCCTCCTCATATCTAGCAATGTTTATTTGTTGAGTTAATCTCTTCAACTTTTCTCTATATGATAGTTTATGCTTCTCTCTTTTTCTTTCAACGTGATGTAAAACTCTTCCTCTAGCTTCAGCTAAATTATGTCTCCTTCTAGCCACTTGTTTTAACACCTCCTTTCATCCTTCATATACTGTGATTGTAACTGTGTATGTTTCAGGTACTCCTACTCCTCCTTTCTGTAGTTCAACAAACTTTACTTCTTTAGCGGCTTCTTCAGTATAGTTTGCTGTATCACTGTAGAACCTGTACGCTAGAAGCATGTCGAGATAACTGTTTATTTTCTCCATGTCTGAAACTAAATCAGTGTAATATGTTTCATTTGCTTTACTCAACATTTTTCCAACAACTTCTCTGTATTTGTTTAAAGCGTTTTGATATCTTGTTATAT
>JAEOSG010000010.1 GCA_016840485.1 Candidatus Baldrarchaeota archaeon | reverse complement strand
CTGATGTAACATATGTGCCCAACAAGCTAACATATAACGATGGAATCTTTACTCCACCGATAGTCATAGTTTCACTGAGTATATAATAAGCGAACCACTCAACTTCACTACCTAATTCAAAAATCCAAAAGATTACCACTGGCGCCAAAGCGATATGAAGCACGCTTACAATAATTCGTTTAATAGACATTTTCTCTGTAACCAATATGTGGGCAGCATCTCTATAAAGCCAAATAGCAGACATTAACAATAGTTCCATCAACGCTAAACCTAGCATTCCCGCAGCGGATCCATATAATTCCCTTCTATAAAGAGAAAATGCCCATGCAAACGTGCCGAAGAAAAGCACAACAACAAGGAGATAGACGACGTTTAAAGGTTTAAAGCTCATAATCAATCTCTGTTGTTCATCCGTTGAAATGCTCTTAGTCATTTTTGACGAAACACCATAGTACACCGTTAAACCGATAAGCGAAATACCCATTGAGAAGCCGAACATAGTTATTACCGTTTTCGCTGACAACTGAAGCCTTGGCATTCTAGGGAGAACATATATCGTTTCTTCCACAACTTTAGTAACATAGTAAGGTCCTTCAACCTTTATTATTAACGGATATTCCCCATGCGGGACGTATCCTATTTCTACTTCCACAACATAGGAATTCTCCCCTGCTTTTTTCCCGATAAACGTTTTGCCTGCAAAAGTAACTGTTATATTTGCATTTGTCACTGGATAATAATATTCGTCGTAAACTCTTATTCTTACTCCAATCGTATAACCTTGCTCAATAGAGTCAAGTAAGGAAACATCTACGATTATCTTACCTAAAACTGTTATTAACTCGCTGAATTCATGCGTGCCATAATATGAGTCCTCTATAATTACCGTGAAATTATAGTAACCAGCACGCAGATGTGTAGCGGTAAAGATAAGGCTGTATGTTCCGTTCTCAAACGAAGTAAAACTACTAACCCTCAAAGCTGTTCCATTTTGCTCAAGGACGCCTATTACACTACTTTTAGAAATTGAGTCTCCAAAAATATTTCTAATTTTCACGGTAGCTCTGATGGATCCGTCTTGAACCACAGTGGTGTTACTAAGTGATATCGTGATGTTTGGTCGATAGAACATGTTTATATTTATGTATTTTTCAACGAATAGATCATATGTAATGAAACAAACATCTTTACTTGGAAGTTCAAAGAAGTCTCCAATACTAACTGAGGAAATCATCTTAAATGGATATTCTAGGACCTCCATGCTATCTCTAGCAAGAGAGTATATAACAATTTCATCGGAAAGAACATATAGTAAATCTTTATACTCATCTTCATCAAATTTATCCAGAAACACTGCAATGGGTTCACTTGGAAGGAAGGGTTTTTTATCAAAAAGCTGCTCACCGGTAGCCAGACTGATTATGATGAGCGAATTATCGTATAGGAGAAAGGCAAGTTCTTTGATGCCATCGAACTGGTAATCAACCGGAATTAGCCCCGTTACATAAGGTATAGTGTCTTCTTTTAAAAGGTTGCCGCTACTTGCATCTAAAAGAAAAATTCTATCTGAATTTTCACTTACGATAAATGCTATCTGAAGGGAGTCAACTGCGGTAAAATGGTCAACAAAAACAAAAACCTTGTGCAATTTTCCTTCTATCGTTCGGCTAAAGGAATACATGGCGGTAGGTTCTTGTCCACCGGTGTAAACAGTTAAATTAATGGTAAAGGTTGAAGAATCATAGGACGCTGCAACAACGTCCATAAATGCGTCTCCTGTAAGATTAAACGCTCCCAGATAAATAATCTTTGAAACCTCTTTTTCCATTAACGTCAAATCCGTTACTGCATCATATGCAGTGATTTTATCGTGTGTATCATTTAGACGTAAACTAAATATTAGGTCGTCGTATCCGTCACCGTTGATGTCACCAAACGCAAAATTAGAAATTTCATCGCCGAAGACATATTTTCTCGCTAATTTTAGTGATTGCCCATCATAAATTCTAATTTGCGATTGTGAACTTGTATTATTGTAATAATAAATTAAAATGTCGTCGCTTGCTCCAACTAGCATATTTGCAACATACGTTTCCACGGAGCTTACGTTACATGTTTTCGCGTTTACATCGACCCATGTATCAAGTATGTTGGCACTATTATTGCCCCATATGATTTCAGCGTGAGTTGAAACACCAACAACCACATCATCGTATTGATCTTCATCTATTTTACCCACATCAATTGGATGGTCACTATCTATGGAGGGAATGGCCAAAGCGACTTTCTGGATTTTTCTTCGAAACAGTAGTTGACTATAAACTTGAAACTTAAACATAGAACCATTATTATCGTAGACTGCCATATTATCATAGCTATCAGTTACGTTAATTTTGAAACTATATATTCCAGCCTTTAAATTTGAAATATAAGCCACATACGTATCACTCATGTGAGACTCTTGCACCATAATCACAGTTCCCTGTCCTAGAGAAGCACCGCTAAGACTAGTAACATTATATGTTAAAATTGGATTGCTAAAATCTGTTTCATCTACAACCTTTACCGAAACTGCTACATAACCGTCTTCAACGGTCGGTCTAAGAGGATAGATTCTTAGATCGCTAAGGCGCGGAGCAAATGAATCCGACTTATAAACATAAAGATAGCTAGTTGTTAAAACGAAAAGGTCCGGCAAACCAGTATCATATTGCAATATTTCAAATCCGCAGATAAACGTTGGTTCACTTATCTTCCTGAAAATAGCGGGAATTGCTTCATCGCCTTTCATTCCTTTAACCATAAATATGACGTCGCTATCACTAATAACGAAATCTTCCACGTCATCTCTCGTAATTTTCCCCGTGGCAATATATTCAGGAGCCTTCGAAAACAAAACAGTTTTCCATGTAAGATCATTCACATCTGGGTCATAAATTACGAACCCGTTTGATGTAGGAATTATTATCTCCGTTGAACTATCTCCATCTAAATCAGCTGTTTCCGGCTCTAAATACGGGTAAAAATATACTCTTGCTGAGTAGCTGAGCGGTGTAAGCGTAGTTGCATTGTAAATTGTCATCATGATAGGAGGCTCATATGAGGTAAAGACGAGTAAAGCATCATAATACCATGAAGCATTGCTTATAGTAGTTATCCTATAGAGGTCAGAAATAGTTTGATTTACAACACGTTGAAATGCACAATTATATACAACCAATGAGCCATTAGCAAAGGCAATCGCAACTTCCAGCCCAGCATCACTTGAAAAGTTGCCTACAGCTGCATCTAAAGCAAGGGACAAGTCAGACAAAGTTAAATTAACTGAAATAGCCTCGCTAATTCCAGGAGTACCATTAATAACAACAAAAAGCCGAGAAGCGCTTTTCATTGCAAGAAGCATAACTGCATCAGAGTACCCGTTTGAATCTAAATCAGCTACTTCAAAAACCTCAACATTCACGATTTCTTCTGTGATGTCCAAGTTAATGAGGTTAATAGTTTCACCGTTTCCATCTATGATTGCTATGAAGCCTGTACGATTAATGGTTATAACTTCATCTAAAACATCTGAGTCGAAGTTTCCACGGTCGATTGCTAAACCGTTATATGCGTATGAGCCTTTTGTGTCATTATTGATCGCATAGGTTTTTCGGTTAAAAATATCGTAAAAGTATATTCTGCCATCTTCGTGTGCTATTGAAGCGATATCTGGACCCTCATATTCATTAAAGTTGCCAAACACGCGATAAAATGAATTAACAATTTGAATTCGTTCCCTTGTAAGATTTTCAAGTGGCTGCTTGATATCTGATACTCCGACATTATTTCCAAAAGCTGGTGAAGTTTTTTCATTGCTGATTGGAACTTTAGGCCCATGATTTACCTGCTGTATAGCGGCAACGTTCATTAATGGTAAAAATGCAATAGTTAAAATCGCTAAGATAAAGAACGCTTTTTTCGTCAAGGGGGTAACCTCACATAGCAGATATTGTTGTAATATAGACTATAATTTGCATACAATATTATAATATTTACGTTGAATTACAAAACAAGGCACTCAACTCACTTTAAACAATGTTTAAATGTTTTAGACTAAACAATTAGAAACAAATTTATTTGGCTCAGCATGTTTCGGCAATCTTTTAATTTTTTACCTTAAAATCTACTCCAAAACCTAGAAACTACTAAGAATGTGAAGTATAATCATTACTTCAAGGTTTCTATAGAATAAAATTCAATTTAGAAGTTATTTAACATTTTTTCGATCTTATTTTCGTATAATAATGCACAAGAGTTGTAGAGGCTCTTGCACCGCTCTCCGGGTCAAAGAAAACAGGTATACCAGCATTCTCCAATTCAAAAACTTCCTTCGGCTTTTTTATTAACGGAGAGTTTAAGACCGCCACTATTTGTTTTTTATATTCTTTAACAGCTTCTATCATCTCTTGCGCAGGGACCCTTATCTCAGGCTGAAAAGAAGGTGAATAAATAGCCAAAAGAAGATCAACATTATCATCCATCAAAACTTTCCTCACAGTTTCACCGTAAAGTTCGGGTATAGCATATCCAAACCCTAAAATATCCACAGGATTCGTTATCGGTATGGGAAACGGTAAAAGACTTTGTATCCCTTCTATTGTTTCTTTTGACAGCTTTGCCAATTTACATCCACGTGTTTCCAAGATGTCTGTTGCAACTATGCTAGGTCCAGCCGTATGAGTTATTATTGCCACGCGATTACCTTTTGGAGGATATTTAGCTACGGATAAAGCTTTTGCAGCCTCCATTAATTCTCTTATGCTTTGAACCTCTATGATGCCCGCTTGTTTAAAAGCCGCACTATATAATTCAATTTTCCCAGCTAAAGACCCAGTGTGGCTTTTAACACCTTTAACGCCAGTTTCCGTTTTACCCGCCTTATACACGAGAATAGGTTTAACCTTAGTAACCTGCTTTGCAACTTCATACATCCTTCTAGCATCTTCGGTTCCTTCCAAAAATATCCCAATTACCTTTGTTTCAGGATCCTTGTAAAAATATTGAATGTAATCTGCAAAATCCATGTTACATCTATTTCCTATACTTACAAATTTTGCAATTCCAGCACCTAAATCAACAGCATGGTATAGAAGAGTTCCAGTTATGCCTCCACTTTGACTAATCAAAGAAATGTTCCCTGGCTTAACCCTTACAAAGCTGGGGAAAAACGTTGCATTCAAACCTGTTTTTATGTTTGCTGCTCCAAGGCAATTTGGTCCAACAACACAAATACCGTGCTTTTCGGCAATTTCCTTTAACTGTTTTTCAAGCGTTTCTCCATACTCACCGATTTCTTTAAAACCAGAAGAAATTATGATCACAGCCTTTATATTCTTCTTTACACATTCCTTTAACACGGCTGGAACTTTTGGGGCGGAAACAGCTATAATAGCCAAATCCACAGAATCTTCTATCTCATCTAAGCTATTGTAAACTTTTATTCCCATCAACTCTTTCAATTGCGGATGAACAGGATAAATTTTTCCTTGATAACCGTCCATTAGCAGTGCTTTAAGACATTGATAACCCAGTTTCCTAGGATCGCTGGAAACACCTATTATAGCAACAGACTTAGGATCAAACACCTTCTCAAGATTAACTATTTTTTCTTCTCCCCTCATTCTGTTCGACCTTGATATTTGTATTTCTTTACTAGATACGTCAGTAGGTGTTGAAAAACGATACCAATCTTTACCATTATTATTTTAATTATATAGTTGTTAAATTTTTAAATCCAGACCATGAGTGAATGGTAATTTTGCATACTTATTCGTGTCTTAATGCTGCTACTGGGTCTAGTTTTGATGCTCTCCAAGCAGGGTAAAGCCCAGCAACTATGCTTAGACCCACACTGAGAAACCATGTCGAAGCAAAACTTTCAACCGTAAAAATGGGTTTTATAATAGATGCAAATTCAGGTGATATAACTAACATAAGAATGCGAGCAAGTACTACTCCGAAAACTAAACCTAACGTTCCTCCAATCATACCTATTATAGCAGCTTCGTTTAAGAAAAGAACAAGAATATCCTTTTCTTTAAACCCTATAGATTTAAGTACACCTATTTCCCTTATTCTCTCAAGAACAGAGGTCCAAAGGGTTGTAATAATCCCAATTGAAGCAACAAGAAGCGAAACAGTAGCTATGTTACCTACGAAGAAAGAAATAGCATCACTAACCTGATTAATTACTTCAACAATGGTTTGTGGCGAAAGAACATTTACATCGTACATATCTTTTAGCTTATCCATGATTTCTTCGTTCAAAGATGGATCAGACGTTATTATATATAATCCGTCATACTTGTTGTGTCGATTGAAAAAAGAGTTAGCTGCTTGCAGTGAAATGAAAACCATCTGGTCTACAGGTATTAAACCACTACCTATATATTTTAACACTCCTCGAACAATGAAACTTTTCTCATACACAACTTGTTTTCCTTCAACAGTAGCACTATATTTTAATTTCACTGTTTGGCCAACAGTTGCAAAAGTTTCTCCACCTGAGCCGTGGGCAACTATGTTTCCTAATACAATTCCCACACTGTCCGTGTAAGATACAAGGCTCCCCTCCTCTAATTCAAGAGTCGGAAATATTAAATGAAGCTTAGAATGATCCACCCCTAATACAACTACTGACTGGCTTTCTCCTCTAGACTCTATATGAACCATTGATTGTATAAATGGAATAACGTCAGTTACACCCTCAATATGGGAAACTTCCTTAACGATGTTATCATCGATTTCAAAATCTGTTCCTCGAGGAGTCATAATTATTAAATTTGCACCCAAATTTGAAAACTGCTGGTCAATATAAGCTAAGGTTCCCGTGCTAATTCCATCAACTGCAACAAGAAGACCACTACCAACAAGTACCATAAGAATAGTTAAAATAGAACGTAACTTACGTTCTCTAAGTGCTTCAAATGAAAGAGGTAGAAGAGAAAGATATTTCTCAACGCTCACCGTGATCACCATACGGATATCCTACAAGAACGCCGAAGACAAAGATTTTGAAGACCTCCTAAGATAAATAATTATGATTGCGATCAATGCTACCGTGCTTATTAGAAGAGTTAGTCCTCCACGGTAAAGCAAATCAAGAAAACTGGGGCCTTCTTCAGAACCTGTATTGTTCTCAGATGTTTTTTGTACCGTTATTTTCACTGTAATTTCAAATACATGTTCTTCAAATAGGTCATCCATATAGGTTACGACGATTGTTATCGGATAGGTCCCATTTTGCACATCTGGTTTCACGTAAGCTGAGACCGTGAAGGGTGTAGGAGAGTTTTCTTCAACTTCTCCAACATAGTTACTACTTTCCTGAGATAAAGTTAGAATCTCGTTTGGCTGTATTGATACATTGACAAACATAGCTGTCGCTGTACCCTTATTTAGCAAGGTTGCACTAATCGAAACCTTCTTACCTGGCGAAACAGGGTTAGGCATAATTGTCCAATCATACACAACAATGGAAACTTGTCCTCTGACTACGAACCCGATATTCCGAGTTTCCATGTAACTGTTTCCATACTCATCGTTGTAACTTATCGTTAGGGTTCCTGTAAACGTGTTGCCTATGACTGATTTTGGTGCGTAAATAACTACAGGTACAGCGAGTTCTTGATTTGGAACCACAGACTTAAATGTCCAAGAACTATTTCCGTGAATAACCAAAGGAGACTGAATACCAAAGGAAATCTGAACAGTACCGTCCCACGCATTATTTTTAACTGTTATGTTTACTTCTGTTTCAAAACCACCAAAAAGATAATTGGTGCTCACATTAACTTGCGTTATAATTGTTTTTGTAACGGTAATAGTCCATGTCATCGTTGTTCTAAGTTCACCGTCATCAACTGCAAACTCTAAATTATGAGTTCCAATATCGTCTTCCGTAGGAATATAAGTATAGTTGTTAGTAGTTGCAACAACTTCACCATCAAGGGTCCACTCATAACTCAAAGTATCGTTGTCTGGATCACTACATTTAACAAAAAACTCTACACTATCATTTACATAAATAGCGATATTTAGATCAGTAGGTCTATAAGACTCTATTTCCGGCGGCCTATTATAAATAAAAATTGTTATATGATATGTTTTAGGTTCACCGAGGGTGTAGTTGCCACTGTTATTTAATGCATAGTAAATTGTTAGCGTGCACGGATAATAACCTTTTTTAGCCGTACTATTTATGTTTAAATTGTATGTTAAGGTAAAAGTGCCCCACGGTAAAACTTCACCTGTATTTGCAAAAGCGTTCTCGCGTTCAATGGGCGTAGCATAGTCAATAGCAGTATAGCTGTTGTTTTCAGCATGTTTAAATGGTTCAGTAACATTTAATTCTCCATATACACCTACGAGACTTTCACTAGAATTGTTTTTCACATATATAGTTAAGGGTACATTTGTATCACCGGGGTAAACAATTATAGGGTTGTTCTGAGGTGTTCCCCAAACAACTTTGAGTATTTTAAAATCAACAGATTCGTGGGCATGGACTACATTCATAAGGCTTACATTCACCATGAACATCATTAAAATCGCAATAATTAAAAATACGCATAATTTTTTCATGTCCTATTCCTCCTTAATACCTCTTCTCCAACAATTTTTCCGTCCTTAATGTGTATTATTCTATCTGCCATCTCAGCGATTTCCCTGTCATGGGTAACAACGATCACTGTTGTCCCCAATTCTTTGTTCATTTTTCTTAGGTACATCATAACTTCTCTACCTGATTTAGAGTCGAGGTTCCCTGTTGGTTCATCAGCTAAAATAATATCTGGATCATTGATAACCGCCCTAGCAATAGCTACACGTTGTTGCTGGCCACCACTTAATGTCTTAGGCTTTCTATGAATCGTGTCACCTAGCCCTAATGTCTTGAGAAGATGAATAGCTTTCTTTACACGTTCTTTCTTTGGCATTCCACCTATAAGTGCAGGCAGCTCAACATTTCTAAGCACTTTGGACCTGTTAATCAAGTTATATGCTTGGAAGACGAAACCAATTTTTTTGTTACGCAGTTTTGCAAGTTCATCGTCACTAAGCGTTGATATGTCCACTCCGTCGATGATAACTTTACCTGAGGTTGGCCGGTCTAAAGCACCTATTAAATTTAGTAGTGTCGATTTTCCTGAGCCTGAAGGACCCATTATCGCCACAAATTCTCCCTTTTTAACTTTAAGGTTTACACCATTTAACGCTGGGACTTCTATAGGCCCTACTTTGTATATTTTTACTACATCGATGAGTTCCACAGTATATCCGCTTTCCGTTTTTTGTTCATATTCTGTAACAATATTTTGAGGTATTTGCGAACGTGATATTGTTTTATAAGTTATATAAATGCAAATTACACTTAATGCTAAAATCAGTGTTTCTGAAGCACTTGAAAGTGTATAAGAGAAGGTTTTAACATGAATAAATAAGAGTTGGATCGTAGAAACTAGAATTGTTATCGGTGCAAGCAGCGAAAGATAAACTAGAAAACTGTTCTTCCTAATTAATCCAAATAAGCCTAGAACACTAAATAGGAATATAAAACCACTGGCAATGTTGTTAAGAAGAGTCTGAAAGCTAGATGTAACAGCATTAAGACCCCATATAATATCTAGAAGTCCTAGTACTGTAAATGCCGATAGCATTACTGTTAAAGCCTCTGTTTCAAAAGACTTACCACTAAACGCAACATGACTTGAGCCTTTTTGCCTGCTGTTGGTTATTGGCTTCTCTGGCTTCATGGTCTTCACCGAATGATGTCAAATTAATCTGTTGATGTAAGGATAACTACACACTATATTATGTGCATTAATGCACATATATCCTTTCCTATATAAACTTTATGTGCATCAATGCACATTTTTATATATAGTACACTTTAATCAAATATTGTTAGAGCAACAATTTCGTGACCTATAGTTTAGTTATGCAAAGGGTGAACGTTGAAATTGATCAAGAAACTAAACAAAAAAATCGTTGAGGAAATCTTAAAGGCTTTGGAAGGAACAGTTTGGGGTATGACAATTGAAGAAATATCCGAAGTCACTGGAAGACATCGTAATACAATTGCAAAATACATGCCAGAACTAGAAAAAGCTGGACTTGTAGTTAGTAGAAGTATAGGCAAATACACTTTCTGGCTTCTTCAAACAACCTTTAAATATAGGAAAACCGATATAGCAAGGTTTCTTATACAAAGCCTCATTAAGGTATTAGATGAATTTCTTGAGAAAAAACGTTTACCAACACCATTTGAAATCGGATATAAGTTAGGAAAAATGTGTTCCAAATATGAGATTGCTCAACGTGAAGATCTAAGTAAAACCATTGAACTTGAATATTTGCCAGGTATATTTGTCCCCACCATGCTACCGAAGTTAAGCTATAGAGTGGAGGACTTTAAGTTATCAGATAGGAAAATAGCTATTTCAGTTGCAAACTGTCCATGTGACGGGAAACCAGAAAACAAAAAGGTATGTGAATTTGTAAAAGGTTTCATATTAGGATCACTTGAATATTTAGGGTTTCCCGTAGTTAAATCAGAGGAAATAAAATGTCAAATAGATTCAGCAGAGGCATGTACATTCGAATATACCTTCTCGATGACATTAGAAGAACTCTCTAAAAAATTAAACATAAAATAGTTATATGAGTTCTTTCATTTTCTCCGCTATTTCCTCATATTTCTTAATTGTTTCTTTTGTTAAGCTCGGCTTAACTTTCTTTAATGCCGTCTCAAAATGTTTCATCTCAACTTTTTCTGCATGAATATTCTCCCTTATAACATTCATCACAGCTTCTCTGCAAACAGCCTTAATATCTGCTCCACTATAGCCTTCGGTCCTTCTAGCAAGTTCTTCTAAATTTACATCGCCCGCAAGAGGCATATTCCTAGTATATATCTTAAAGATCGCCAGCCTAGCCTTATAATCTGGTGGAGGAACATAAATCAACTTATCAAACCTTCCAGGCCTCAAAATAGCTGGATCAAGCAAGTCAGGTCTATTTGTCGCCGCAAGAACAAAAACATCCTTCAACTCTTGGATTCCATCCATTTCCGTTAAAAGCTGATTAACTAAAGACTGTGTAACATGTGTACCCGTATAGATATCTCTTCTAGGAAACAGGGAATCTATCTCGTCAAAGAAAATTATGCAGGGTGAAACTACCTTTGCTTTTCTGAAAATTTCTCTAACAGCTCTCTCGCTTTCGCCAACCCACTTAGAAAGAAGTTCAGGTCCCCTGACGCTTATGAAGTTTGCCTCTGCCTCTGTTGCAACAGCTTTAGCCAACAAGGTTTTTCCGCAACCTGGTGGACCAAACAATAAGACTCCCTTTGGAGGATCCATCCCAAATTTTCTAAAGACGTCCGGATGTTTTAATGGTAATTCTATGGCTTCTCTAAGTTCTCTTTTAACTTCTTCAAGTCCTCCTATGTCACTCCACTTAACTTTCGGCATTTCAATCATTACTTCTCTCATAGCCGAAGGATTAACAATTTTCAAAGCATATTCAAAATCTTCTCTTCTAACTTTTAGTTCAGATAAAACCTCTTTAGGCACAGGTTTGTTCAAATCTATTTTCGGCAGAATTCTTCGCAAAGCATGCATAGCTGCTTCCTTACAAAGAGCAGCTAGATCAGCTCCAACAAAACCATGAGTCTTAGCTGCTATTTCATCCAAATTTACATCTTCCGCTAAGGGCATGCCACGAGTATGTATTTGAAGAATTTCTTTTCTAGCATCTTTATCAGGTGGACCAATTTCAATTTCTCTATCAAATCTTCCAGGACGCCTCAAAGCTGGATCAATAGCGTTAGGTCTGTTGGTCGCTGCGATTACAACCACTTTGCCACGTGCTTCAAGACCGTCCATCAAAGTCAACAATTGGGAAACAACTCTACGCTCAACCTCCCCGGTAACTTCCTCTCTCTTAGGGGCTATGGAATCCACTTCATCAATAAAAATTATACTTGGTGCGTTCTTTCTGGCTTCTTCGAAAATGTCTCTAAGCTTCTTTTCCGATTCTCCGTAAAATTTGCTCATTATCTCAGGGCCATTTATTGCGTAAAAGTTTGCGTCAGACTCGTTTGCAACGGCTTTAGCTAGCAAAGTTTTTCCACAGCCTGGCGGACCATATAGGAGAACACCTTTTGGGGGTTCTATTCCAAGTCTATCGAAAAGTTCTGGGTGTTTTAATGGTAGTTCAACCATTTCTCTAATTCTCTGTATAGCTTCCTTTAATCCACCTATATCCTCATATGTTACTCTTGCAGCTTCTTTTATTGTTTCAGGTGCCTTTGAAAGAAGTTCAACCTCCGTTTCAAACCCGATTCTAACAATACCTTTCGGAACAGTATCTACAACTATGAAGCGAACTTCTCCAAGTCCAAAAGAAACTTCTCTAATACCGAAAAAGCCTCCGAAGAAATCATCTAAGTCAGAGTGGACTCTCGTAGGTACAGAGGCTGTTGTACTCACTATATCACCGGTTTTAACAGGTCTATTCAAAAGGTTCTCCTTTAATGTTTCAGCTGTTTCCGATGTTGGAACTATTTGAATATCTCTTCTAGCCGGGGCAAAAACAACTTTTCTAGCTTCCTTGAAAAAGGCTTTTTCAACGGTAACGTAATCACCTATACTGACACCAGCATTCTTTCTCAATAGTCCATCCATTCTAATTATTCCTTTACCTTCATCAGAACGATAAGCAGGCATAACAATAGCGCCAATCTGCTTAGAACCAGTTATTAAAACGGTGTCGCCAGAACTTACATCTAACTCTTTCATACTCTTCATATCTATCCTAACAATACATCTACCAAAGTCTATTTGCCTAGCTTCCTCAACTCTCAACCTGATTTTCGAGTTCATTTCAGCCCGCCCCTTTAAGGGAAGGCTGAACGAATCGCAAATAGCATTAAAAATATGAAACTTAAATTTTTCTAAGTTTAAGTCATTTTTAGTTCTTAAACGCTAATTTCTACAAGTAGGTAAACATTGGCTTAACAACGAATTTACCTGTAGTCTAGTCTAAAGAATGGTATTTGAGAGTTAAGATCAAAATTTCTATGTTCCTGCGGATTTAGCATAGCTTTTAACTCTTAGTATCTCTACCTTTCAAAAACTAGGTTTAGAAAAGAATGTGAAGTCTACGCTAAACAATTCTTCTATTTAAGTGTAAATTTAGGTAAACTAAAGTTTTTACCAATATATTAACGGGATTTTACAGTTATGAATGGAGAAAATATTAAAGGAAAGTTTCCAAAAGGCATTGTGGTGAGCGAAATGAAATTTGATGTTGTAATTATTGGTGGTGGCCCAGCTGGTATGGTCACCGCTACTACAGCTAAAAAATTTTATCCCGATAAAAGTGTTGCTATAATAAAGAAAGAAAAAGTAAGCATGGTTCCCTGCGGGATTCCGTATATTTTTGCTACACTTGGCTCGGTTGAAGCAGACATAATGTCTACCAAACCAGTAGAAGATCTAGGAGTACAGTTCATAATCAGCGAAGTCGTGGATGTAGATAAAAACAGAAAAATCGTTAAAACATCTGATGGAGAGGAAATAGAGTACGAAAAACTTGTCTTGGCTACCGGGTCACAGCCAATATTCTTAAACATTGAAGGAAGTAACTTGGAAGGAGTTTATGTTGTTTCGAAAAGCTTTGAATATCTAAAAAAGTTGTATAATGCTGTTAAGGAAGCAGAGAACATTGTTATTGTTGGAGGGGGCTTCATAGGTGTTGAAGTTGGTGATGAAATAAGAAAACTGGGTAAGAATGTTACAATTGTCGAAATGATGGATCATCTATTACCTGCAGCCTTTGATAAGGAGTTTGGGGAAACCGTTAAAAAAGAACTTGAAGCAAATGGTGTAAACGTCTATGTGAATTCTACGGTTAAAAAAATCTTAGGGAAAGATAGAGTCGAGGGAGTTGAGCTTGCAAACGGAAATAAAATCGAAGCCGACTTAGTTATTTTCTCTGTTGGTTATAGACCTAACTCGGAACTTGCAAAGAAAGCTGGTATAAGACTTGGAACAAGCGGTGGAATATGGGTTGATGAATACATGAGAACCAGTGAACCAGATATCTTCGCCGTAGGGGATTGCGTTGAACATAAAGACTTTTTCACAAGGAAACCAACTAAACTAATGCTTGCATCGACAGCATGTTTCGAAGCACGTATAGCCGGAGCAAACCTTTTCAATCTTGGGGTTATAAGGAAAAACAAGGGTGATATAGGCATTTTCTCGACCTATGCAGGAAACTTAGCAATTGCTGCAGCGGGGATTACAGAAGAAGCTGCTATAAAAGAAGGTTTCGAAATAGTTGTAGGTAGAGCTAAAGGCCTTGATAGACACCCTGCAAAAATCCCCGATGCAAATCCTATTGAAATCAAGCTTGTATTCTCGAAAGATGGTGTGATATTAGGAGGTCAGGTCATCGGTGGAAAAAGTGTTGGTGAAATAATAAATATCATAGGGCTTGCGATTCAAAAAGGATTAACTGCTGCGGAACTTTGCCTAATGCAAATAGGAACACATCCACTACTTACATCGCCGCCAACGGCGTATCCAATAATAGCAGCAGCAGAAGACGCATGGAGAAAAATAAGCAAATAATTTCATAATTTTAGCAAATACCATTTAATATCTTTTTAAACTTTCATGTCTCGTTTTGATTTTTTATTTAGTCAGTTTGATGTTATCAACCAGACAAATTGCTTGAAGGAAAAGGTTATAGTGTGAATTTAAACACTTTATAGGGGTGTTGATATGTTATCTAAAATACCGACAATTTTAGAGAAAATAAAAAAGGAAGATTTAGATAAGGAAATCTTGAGAATAGCCATAATAGCGGAGCTGGATGCAGTAAATCTCTACGAGCAAATGGCAAGTCTAACTGAAAATAAATATCTTAAAAAACTTCTCCTAGATATTGCAAGAGAAGAGAAAACTCATGTCGGAGAGTTTCAAACCCTACTTTTGAAGCTGGACGAAGAACAAGTCAGGGAGCTGGAAAAAGGTAAAAAAGAAGTCGAAGAACTAATGGAAGAATAAAACCTCTTCAAGTTACTCTATTTTTTGAAGCTTTTCACGGTAAAGAACAGTAAATTTCCTGTATCTGCTAAGAAAACCATCTATCCTTTTTCTAGCTGGGTCATCTTCCCCCTCCACTTTTCTTAACGGCTTTGCTGGTACACCAACTACTATCGTGTTTTCTGGCACTTCCTTAAATGCTGGTACAACCGCACCATTGCCCACTATTGCTCCCTTTCTAATCACAGTTCTATAGTCTATTACAGCATTCATTCCTATTGCAACGTAATCCTCAATTATATGGGCATGTATCATTGCTCCATGCCCAATATTCACATACTTCCCAATTATAGTTTCAAATTCAGGCTCGGTGTGAATTACAGCATTGTCTTGAACATTTGAGTAATCTCCAATTATAATCTTGTTGTTATCTCCACGTAAAACAGCGCCAGGCGCTATAAAAACACATTCTCCAATTTCTACATCCCCAATGATTATGGCGTCAGGATGGACATAAGCAGATTTACTAATTTTTGGAACCTTGTCTCCAAGCTTATAAATGGGCATGATATCACCCCTAAGCTTTACATGCAAATCGTTTATAAACATTTAAACACAAATGGTAAACAACTCGTATAAATATTAATATGAGGAGGGAAAATCGCTGGGAATAGAAGAAAAAATTTTGAACCTATTAAACGAAGCTAGTGAAGACGCTGTTTCAAGCTTAATGCTCGATATATTAAGAATTCTATCCGTGTTTTACGGAGTCTTATGGAAAACAGAAATTTCCCAAGACCTAATTAAATTTTACAGAACCATTGGGGAACCTGAAATTGTAAATCCCAAAATGATAGACGAAGCCATAAGAAACCTAGAAAACATGGGGCTAATAAAAACCAAGGAAAGAATAAGAGGAATGCCCCTTAGCACTCAAACATATCAAGACTTGCTGGTTCACCTTACAGATAAATTTGCTACCAAGAAAATACTGCAAAAAGACGAAAAATATAGAAAATATATTCTGAAAAGAGAAAAAGCCATAAAAGAAGCCTTAAACGAATATAAACACTAACCTCATCAAATGGGGAAGTAAAGAGCTTTATAGGGGAGTAAAAGTGCAAGAACGTCGCGATCAAGTGCCCTGAAAAACCGAGTAAACCATCAGTTTCTTGTTCTACTTTGTGAAACATTGCTGATATTAATAGTTTTTATGCTTCCAGCTATTTTGCCACGACTACATATTCAAAGTCGATAAATATCATTGGAATTGCCTTGGTGTTCTTTCTTCTATTTTGGATCTACATAAGCAGTCGACTTTCCAAATACAGTGGATCCGATCTAGGTCTAACTATTAAATCCGTTTCCAGGAGACAGTGGAAAATCATATTTGCTTTTATTTTCCTTTTTTATTTTATAGCTTTACTGTAGAGCTTTTATTTCCATCAGAGATAAGAGGAGAAGTGACATTGACTAGACTGCTTTTAACAGCTATTTTCAGTTTAACTTTTGGCCCAATATTTGAAGAACTGCTTTTCCGAGGATACCTATTCAAAAGAAGTCATGAAGCCCTTCATGGCAGTATGTTAAACTTTTTTGGTGTTAAAATACCTTTTGCAGCTATTTTCAGCGGTATTGCTTTTGGTCTTTGGCATTTTCCAAGTCCAATTATTTTACTCTATTTTAATGAGCCTGTATTTGAAATATACAAAAATCTTTGGGGAACGGTTTTGGAAGCAACCATTATAGGGGGTTTTTCTTGGAGAAATGCGGTATCGTACACAGTCCATAGTGTCAGGAAGTATTTTACATTTCTGTGTGAACTCCATGTACGTAGTGGTAATGATCCTACAATTATTGTAAGAGTTGTTTTCGTAGCGATGATTTTAGTCGTCAACTTTAAATTTTAAAATTCATCATTTTTATGTTGATGTCTCGAAAATTTGCCATCTATTAAGTATTTCAATTCGTGAGGTCTGGGGGAGATATATGACATTCCCTTCGGAAGAGTTTGTCAAATGTCCTTATTGTGGTGTTTTAATTCCAGAAAGTTCTATATATTGTTTAAACTGTGGGAAACGTGTAAAACCACGTACATACCTATCTAAAATTAGGGGTCTATCAATTTTTTCGGAAGCAGTTGAAATTTTAAGTAAAAATCTTGGGTTAGTTTTCTTGGTTTTTCCAGGGATGTTCTTGTATCTTTTTGCCTCGACAGTTACGTTAATGGTGGTTTACGCGTACAGCGACCCAATTTGGATTGATGACGGATTTCTTTCTTGGACGCTTCAATCTTTGATTTGGCTTTCCATTTTCCTCATCATTTTAATGATATTTGAGGGGTGGTTCACCGTTGCCACGGTTAACGCAATTCAAATGGATAATATAAGAATAAAAGAATCTTTTAAATCTGCCATTAGGAAGTTCCCCATGTTGTTGAAAGTAGCATTATTTTATTGCGGGCTTTTCTTGGTTCCAAGTGCCATTATACTGCTTTACATGTTAATATTTAGGAGATTATACGTTACAGTAAGTTCAACATTGGTTTACATCTTCTTAATGGTAATAAGTGTTTTATTTATGTTTTTAGTTCCTCTCTCCATGATAAAGAATGTGCCTTTTAAGATCTTATTAAATGAAGCCATTGAACGATTTCTTGAAACATTTTTGATGGATAAAAAATTTGTTATAATAGTTGCAGGATACTATTTTTTCTTTTATTTAGTATCACCATTCATATTTGCAAACACCATATTTTTGCTTCTCCACCTATTTCTATATACCATAATTGTATTAGCTCGAATCCTTTACCTAAAAGTAAACTTTGCTTTATTTTAACGAGACATGCAGGAGTGAGGGGATAATACATGGAGGAAAAACCTCAAGAGACAATTCTATGCCCTTATTGCGGTGCAACTATTCAAACAGACTCAGTTTACTGTCCATACTGTGGAGAACGTATTAAACCTATAGAATATCCATCCGAACTAAAAGGAATCGCAGTCTTCGAAGAGGCTAGTAATATATTCAGTAAAAATTTAAGCTTATGTATTATATCTCTCCTAGGAATGATTGTAATCTTTGCTTTAGCCTTTTTGATAATAATGCCATTGCATCTGACATATTTTAAGAGTTTCGAGGAAGCTGTCCGGGCAGGTCTTATAGCCGGTGTCACCATTGCTATAGTTGGTATTTTCGTATACACATTTATTGAAGGATGGATTACTGCAGCTTCCAGTGACGCCATTCAAACGGGAAAAGCAAAACTGAGTAGTTCACTTGATTTGGTATTCAAAAAATTTGCAAAACTGTTTGCTGCTGCAATAATTAATGTATTCTTAATGTCACCAATGGTTGCTTGGCTATTATTAGCCCCAGTAGAAGTAATTTTAAAATTTGGTTTATCCACTTACTATGACATCGTGCTGAATTTAATTGGAGTTCTAATTAAAACTCTATTTATGTTCTTTATTCCGATGCTAATTGTGACAGAGACACCATTTTTATCATCGCTGGTTAAGTCTATCAAGCTAGTTGCCGAAACAATAGCAACAGATTCTTCCTTCGTTCTAATTATTGTCTTTTACTTTTTATTAGTAAGTTTAGTCGACCTTATACCTTTAATTGGATCGTTTATTGTCTTTCTTATTAACTTGTTCATATATCCTCTTGTGGTGTTAGCACGAGTTCTTTACCTAAAAGTAAACTTCTCCATTTTCTAGTAACATCAAACTTATTCTCCGTGCAAGGTTTCCCAGATCTTGGTTATATTTATTAATACTTGACTACGTAGTTAAAACGGTGGTTTCGTTGAAATTCAAATATATTGATGTTGATTTTGAAATTTGTCATGGTAAGCCCGTATTTAAGGGTACCAGGATTCTTGTTTCCGATGTTTTGGAGCTTCTTGCTGCTGGTAAATCTATGAAAGAAATTTTAGAGGAATATCCAAAACTTAGTGAAGAAATGATTAGAGAAGCCCTAAATGTTTGCTTCCTCGATTTTAAGAAGGGGAGGCTATTTCATTAAAATTTCTACTTGATGAAAACGTTCCATATTCCACATATTAGATATTTAAAATCTAGAGGTTTTAAGGTAAGCTACGTCCCAAGCGGAATACGAAATAAAGAAGTAGCTGAATTGGCAAAAAGACGGGCGCAGTTCTAGTTACGAGAGATTGGGATTTTTCTAACGTCGTGCTATATCCTCCAGAGAAATACAACGGAATAATTATTTTAAAGAACATCCTCCTCTCGGAAAAGATCTTATAAAGGCCTTAGAAAATTTTTAAACATTGTGAAAGACCTAAAACGGAAGAACATTTATCATTTACAGGGATAGGATAGAAATAGTTGAGTAAATTTATCTTCCATCATAGAACCAATCTGACCTAAATGCAATCTTATCCGCTAAAGGGTTAACAGTGCCGTTTTGAAATATCTAGGTTAGGATAGATTTTTATGTCGGTGCATGTTAATTTTCTTGGTGAGTTTGTTGGAGTGGGTTAAATGTTTCAAATGTGGAAGTGAACTTTTCAAAGTTACAGTGAACGGTGAAATTTACTGTGCAAATTGCCAAACCAAGCTTGAGCTGGACCTCGCCAGAATAAAGAAACCAGCACCACCAATAATAAAACCTGAAAAACCAAAAAGACCTAAACTTCCTCCACATCCAGACATACCAGGGACGTTCGAAATCTAAACTTATGCAAACTAAGAAGTTATGTCAAAGATATAGCATCTCAACTATTTATGTAATCTTGCAGCATAAATCATTAGCCCAAGATTAATCTGTATTAATATAGCCTTCTTACTAAGTGAATTTCTTCGCTTTCTCTATCATATTCGATTAGTTTTGCTCTTTCTAAATCATGTATGCTTTTAAGTATGATTGCAGGTTCGAATCCAGCTGCTTTTGTTACTTCACTCCTTTTCATCTTTGGAACTCCATGTAGCAGCCACAACACCTTTGCGTGAGGCATACCTGCAAAAACTGTTTCAAGTAACGTAACATATATTGTAAGAAGTTCTTTTATGTCCTCAACTCTCTCCCTTTCACCAGCTATCTCTTTATACATTTGAGATATTTTCTCTAACTGTTCAGAAATCTTATCTAACTCACCCTTAAGTTTCTTGTTTTCCTCCTCAAGTTTCCTTTTATATTCATCTACTTCAAAGGCTCTTTTTTCAACAGTTTTTAATTTTTCCTTTAATTTGCTGTTCTCATTCGTTAAAGAGGAAATATCTTCATTTAAACGGTTTATTTCCGCTTCCTTTGATCTAAGAATGTCTTTTAACTCCATGTTTTCCTTTTCCAACTCATTTACTTCCTCTTCGAATCTTGATAACTGTTCCTTTAAATTAACTACCTCGTTTTTCAATTGCTCATTCTCTAACTTAACAGTGTTTAGTTCTTCTATCAAATTTTTTATCTCTTTAAGAAGGCTCTCTATCTTCGATAGACTCTCTAATGAACTATCTATTTTCTTAATGTCAACGCTCAATTTATTACCCTCCCCATCCCAAACTATAACAACATCTTCATACCCATGATTATGAAGTTATTATTATTAGTAGTAACGCGCTTTTTATTATTAAGGTTTGAACTTAACATCGTTATATAGAATATCTTTCTCCCTTGCAGGGAAAGGGATGTTAACATGAAAATAATGGTATTAGGCGCCGGAATGATGGGTTCCGCAGCAGTTAAGGATCTAATTAAAAGCAACATTGTTTCGGAGGTTGTTTTAGCCAGTAAATTCAAAAAAGAAATTGATAATGTTGCCTCAAAAATTGGAAGCGAAAAACTTTCAACCACCATTATAGACGCAATGGATTCAGCTGCCCTGAGCAGATTATTGAGACGTGAAGATGTCGACGTTGTTATTAATGCCCTTCCACACGAAATAAGCTTACACGTTCTTAGAACAGAGGTTAATGAAGAAGTTAACGTTGTCGATTTAACTTTCGAAGACGAATGTATGTCCTTACATCAAGTTGCGCAGGAAAAAGATGTTATAGTTGTTCCAGGCTGTGGTGTTGCTCCTGGGCTTAGCAACATGTTAGTAGGCTACGCTGCTGGTAAATTGGAAAAGGCAAGAATAGTTAAAATTATGGTTGGAGGGCTTCCGCAGAAACCTAAGCCGCCACTAGAATATAGAATTGTTTTTAACCTTGAAAGTGTTTGGCAAGAATACACCGAGAAAGTTAGAATCGTAAGAAACGGTAAAGTAGTTGAGGTCGAAGCACTTTCAGGACTAGAAGAAATATACATACCTGAAATAGGAGAATTGGAATGTTTTTACACCGATGGGTTAGCTTCGCTTATATTCACATATAAAGAAATAGAACCTTTGGAAAATGTAGAGGAAATGTGTGAGAAAACAATAAGATATCCCGGTCATGCTCAAAAAATAAAAACATTAATTGAATGCGGACTTTTAGACACAGAACCAATAGAAATAAAATCCGTAAAAATATCGCCCAGAGAATTTCTAACGAAGCTTTTAACACCAAAACTTCAACTACGAGAAGAAAAAGACTTCACAATAATGAAAATAAAGGTTGTTGGAGAAGCAAGAGGAGAAAACGTCGAATACATATATAACCTCGTAGATTACTATGATGAAAAAGAAAAAATTACCTCCATGGCACGCACCACAGCCTATACCGCTTCCATCATAGCCCAACTAATTGGTCAAGGTAAAATTACTGACAAGGGAGTCATTCCACCAGAAAAAATTGGGTTAAACCAGAGAATTTTTCAAAGGGTGCTGGAAGAGCTAGCTAAAAGAAACATAATGATAAGAGAGACCGAAACAATCTAGGTGGGGTCATTTTACAACGATGTAAAACCATTATCCTAGTTTAGGTTGCAGAACTTACTTAATAGCTTCTACAGAGTTAGTTAATGATTCGCTTTTAAACTTTAACTTCATGATTTTAATATTTCTTGAAGCAGAATAGAAATAGTTAAAGCTTACTTTTATTTTTTTATTGCCGCGTATAACAGAAAAGCATACAAAAAGATTTTTCTTTTTATTTCCCATCATCAATAAGCTTATATTTATGGATTGTACATTTTAGTTGTTGTATACATAACAACATATATTGCATGAGCACCTACACCATTATCAGTAGAGGGAAAAAATTGGACCAAATTGAAAGATCGCCAAGTCAGTTGTTAAGAAATCTTTCAAGCCTGATTAAGAAAATTGTTGAAACAGTTTTAAGTGAGTATCCAGACGATATTTCCACTAGACATAGGAGTTTAGAAGCCTACTTTCCATCGGCAGAGATGTTTTTCAAAGAGTATTTAAACCTAACAGAAAGATTAAAGCTTTGGTTTAAAGTTCGAATGCAACTATATAATACAATAAAGGGACTCGTAAAAACTATGGACATTGTTAGTGACGACCTAAAAGCCACCGCTGAACATGTTCAGGCTCTTATTCTTCCAGAATATAAGAGACTTCTTGATCTATTACTTGAGGATTTAAGATTTGCGAAAGAAGTCTCATCAAAACTCTCTGTGCTCGAAATAATAAATGAAAACTGTAGAAGAGCAGGCATACGCGCACAGCTTCACCTAAAAATATCAGGCTACGATATAGACGAACATACCGACGACATCGAAAAAGCATTAACGAAAATCTCAGAAGGTAATCTCGAAGAAGCCGAAAAAATAATTATAAAACTTAATCAAAGACTAAAACAGTATGCTCCATAACAACAGTTTAGCATCCACTACAAATTTTAGAACTAAATGTATTCTGTCTGGAGTTTCCACTTCACTTCACATAGTTGCTTATAGACGTCTGGCCTCAAATCTCTAAGTACAGGGGCTTTTGTTTTCTTTCTAATTTTCCAAAATTTTCCTAAATCAATTTCCCCAGCAACTAGGTTTTCCTCGTCATATCGACTTTCGACTATAATTCCATTTTTCTCGTAATCTGTTGAAGCAATTATTGCGGATTTCCCTTCAAATTTCATTTCTTCAAATTTACCTATAAGGCATGAATGTGCTACAATTGACTGATTCTCTATGGCTCTTGCATGACAACAATATCGCAGCCATTCCCACGCAGATTTACTTAGTGCAGCGCTTGGTACTAGAAGAATGAAAGCTCCCTTAAGTGCGAGGATTCGTGCCAACTCCGGGAAACCAATATCATAGCAAATCGCTAAGCCAACTTTGCCAAATTCCAGTTCAGCTACAATGGGAGTTGACCCATGTGAAAAGCCCAAGACTTTATCTATGTAGTGTAAATGAATTTTATCGTATTTTATTATTTTTTGATTTGGTAAGAATAAATGAGCTGTGTTGAAGTATTTTCCGTTTCTTTTTGTGGCAGTCGTGCCGGCAAGTATCGAAAGCCTAAATTTTTCAGCTAATTTTGAAAACAGATTCAAATAATTTTCATAGTATTTGACCAAAACTTTTGGTATTTCGTTTGTTTCATTAACGTTTTCTGTGCTTAGGAGTTCAAGTGTGAAGAGTTCTGGAAGAACCAGCAAATCTATTTTTTGTCTTGCTGCTAATTCAACAAACTTAGTTACATGTTTACTAAACTCTTTGAAGCTATGTATCTCTCTAATCCTAAATTGTATGGTTCCTATCTTTAAAGAATCAGAAATATTCAAGAGTGTCCCCTCTCATAAAAGATCTCTTATGCTCGAATAAATATGATAACTTTAAGAACTATAAACAATGTGTTGACAAACTTTAACATAATTTATGGTTTTATCCTCCGTGAATTGTAGGTAATAAGGTTATTACATCTCCATCTGATATTTCAGTGTTTAATCCGTTAAGTACAGATATTTCTGCATCATTTACCAAGATAAGAAAATCGCTTTTCACTTTACCGTTTTCATCAAATATAGCTTTTCTAAATTTTTCCCCGTACTTTTCTGCAAGCAAATTTAGGACTTCTAATAGCTTCATTGGACGGGAAATCTCTAAATCAACATTTTTAACACCTAGAAGGTGTCGTAATGTAGCTATGAATCTAACTTGAATCTTCAAAGCTAATCTCTCCTTTCATTTTAACACGACACATATGTTTTTCTCTGTGATTTTCTGATTTTTGTGAATACACTAAATCTGGCTGTGTAGTGGTGAAAATACTAAATGTTGATATATATGTTTCCATAATTAATAATTTGAAAATGCTTTAGTTTGGAGGTATGAGAGTGGGAGTCGAGGAATTAAAAGCCTATTTAACAAGTTCAGGAATAAATGCTGAAATATTAGAGTTAAAAGATGAAGTCAAAACAGTTAATCAAGCAGCCAAAGTCCTAGGTGTATCAAAAGAACAAATAATCAAAACAATTATGTTTATTGACGCCTTAGGTGAACCTGTCTTAGCTATAGTTAGAGGAGACCAAAAAGTAGATAACAAAAAACTGGCAAACGTTGTTGGAACCATTGGTGTAAGAATGGCTTCAGCCAAAGAGGTAAAAAAACACAGCGGATACGCAATTGGGGGGCTTCCTCCAATAGGACACAAACAGAAGATAAAAACAGTTATAGATGAAAAAGTTCTAGAAAAAGAGTTTGTATATGGTGGAGGAGGAACAGAAAAACACCTCCTCAAAATTTCCCCAAAAGACATACAAAAATTAACAGATGCAATTGTGGCAAACATTGGAACGTAGCTAAATCACCCTACAATTGTGTTGTGAACACTATGAGAAAGCAAAATCTGCCTACAAAAAAGGCGGCTATAACCTTGCTTTTTCTATCCCCTATCACAGCTGAACTTCTCAGTGGAAGTGCGCCTCCTGTTGAATTCTTTAATCCTTTTGGTCTAATGGTGCTTGTCGCCCTCTACGGCTGTGGCGCAATAATTTTGAGAGAGCTTAAAATACGTTGGCATAAAGGTTACGGGGCACTGCTAGTTTTAGGTGCTGCTTATGGAATCATTGAGGAGGGATTGATGGTTAAAAGCTTTTTTGACCCTAATTGGATGGATCTTGGAATTTTAGGTGTTTATGGTAGATGGTTTGGTGTAAACTGGGTTTGGAGCGTGGAATTAACAATATATCATTCCGTTGTTAGCATAGTCATCCCAATAGTCCTCGTGGAACTAATGTACCCGGAAATAAGGTCACAAAGCTGGATAAAAACTAAAACATTGAAGATATTAACAATTATCTTCATTTTTGATGTAATTTTCGGCTACATGTTTTTAACAGCATATTTCCCACCTATATCACTATATTTAGCAACAATAATGGTTGTATTCATCCTATTTTATGTTGCATATCGTTTTCCCGAAAGTTTGGAGTTTAACGGCCAAGAAACACCACCATCCCCGAGGAAACTATGGCTTATTGGATTACTCTGGTTCATAGTATACTGGCTTATTATTTTCAACATGCTGCCATATACTGGGATTCCACCGACGATCACGATTATCCTAGGAATTCTAGCTTTTATCCTTCCTTATCGATATTTTAGAAGGTTTAATTGGAAGAATGATATTCATAAGCTTGCACTGATCAGCGGAGCTCTTTCATTTTTGATTTTTCTTGCACCACTGCAAGAAATGGATAAAACAAGGCCAGACAACCCGATGGGAATGACATTAGTTGGAATAGCATACGCGGTTTTTCTCCTATACTTAAAACAGCGAGTAAAACGATCAAAATTAAAAAGTATTAACTAATAAATAGTGAAACTTAGATTGCATTTCAAGTGAGCTTTTAAGCTTAAACACTAAGGGTTATGGTGAATTACGATTTCAGGATTTTTGCAGCTTTCTCCATAGCTAATATGGCGTTCTTAGCAGACTTGAAATCAAGACCACACTCAACGGTAAACTCTAAGTTTTTATTCCCTTTAACTTCGAAAATTTTCAAATCCACTATATTTCTAATATAATCCCTAAATTCTTTGTCCTTTAAGAGCTTAAGAGCGACTTCTGGAGTTCCGCTCTTAATAATATGCCAAAAGTCAAACATAGGGTCTCCAGACTTAACATCTTCTGAAAACTCAGACCCTATGGTATTTTCATCAAAGGGATTATTGTCTTTTAAAGCAAGGTTGAAAAATCGCCCTCCATTACTTGTTCCAGAAATTCTAAGAAAGGTTCTCTCATACGTACCTGTATGATGAGCATATTCACCTGTAAATGTTGTGATTTCGATATGTCTTAATTGCCAATCAGAATTCAAATCAGCGATGATCTTAGGATCATCATGGTTTTCTCTTTGTATTCTTTCAGATTTGTCTTTTAGCCAAGAAGAAATTTTATCAAAGGTCTCTTTTCTCCTCCTTTTTTCCAACCAGATAGCTAATACAACTACTAATATTAAATGTATAGCCCAAAAGAAGCTGTCAGGAAGCATCAACAACCCCCTTATGAGCTAACATATTAATAGTAGTGTATTCTACTTCAAATAAATTAATGACCTTTTATAATTTAATCTTTTTGTTTAAGTCGCATTTTTATACACTTGTTCTGAAAAACATGGAAAATTATATTGGATAAAATATAAAAGACAAGTGTCAGGCTTTGTTAAATCAATAAATAGAACTTTGTCCACCATGCAGCTTCCTTTAATGCCTCATAAGAGTTTTTGACATTCTCTGGCTTTAAACCACATTCTAAATATATTTCTAATGTATGCTCTTTCAACTTTATGTTAAAAGTAGATAACTCTCTAATTTTACTTAAAGTTTCAAGAAGTATGTACGCCTCAGAAATTTTTTGCGAAACTACTCTATCCTCACACTTAATATCAAATAGGTTTTTGATTTCTTCAATAGAAGTAACTTGCTGAGATGAAATCGCCCCGACATCTTTGGGGATTATTTGAATCGTAATAGCTTTACTTACAGCTTTCTCGAGATTATCCATAGCCTTTACCTTCAGTTTCTCAGCAATTTCGTACTGTACAAAGTCAACTTCACCCAGTAAGGGTGTGATAACCACTCTAGTGAAGTTTTCCTCTGAAGGTTCAAATCTCAATCTAGAAACATACATTGACAGCCCTTCAAATTCTTTCTTCAAATTTAAAAGTAGTTCGGGAGTTATAATTCTCTGAGGTTCAACCTTTAAAACAGGAGGCTTAACACTTTCAACAATAACTGGTCGTGTTCTAACTTCTGGTGCCAAAATCTCTGCTGCCCTTTCCATCGCTAAAATAGCATTTACAGCAGATGGGGTATCGTAGTTACATTCAGCTATAAAATGTAGGTGTTTCCCACCTCTAATTTCAAATTTTCTTAAGTTGCGAATTGCCGATACGTAATCTCTGAACTGCTTGTCTTTTAAGAGTTTAAGAGCAAGTTCAGGTGTTCCACTTTTAACTCTATGCGCTTGATCAAATATTGGGTCTCCTGAGTCTATATCTTCTGTAAGTCCTAATCCTATGGCAAGTTTATCGAAAAGTCCCTCGTCCCTTATAGTGATGTTTACATTTGTGCCTTCTTCGCTCATACCTAGAACCCTAAGATAAGTTTCCGAGTACTTTCCATGATGGATGATAAATGTTGTAACTTCAACACGTTCCAGCTGCATTTCCGGCTTCAATTCAGCAATAATTCTAGGCCTGCTAAAAAGCCCTCCCTCTTCATAGTGTATACTTTTGGATTTCTGCTTTAACCATGAATATATTTTTTGGAAAGCTTCCTTCCTCTTCCTACTTTCCTCAATAGCTAACATGATTACAAATATTAAGAAGAAAAGCCAAATAGTAAAGAAAAACCCAGCAAACTGCAACTTACATCACCGGTAAGCCTCTCTTAAATCAAACTCTTTAATAACATGTTTAAACTGTAATGTAACGGTATTTAAACGTCTCTAACCTTTCCCTCTGCTATGGTCCTTAAGTAAGATAAAGTTAGACGAGGCTACCTATGGATATCTAATTTATTACTTGAAGTTGTGTAAATCCAAATAATGCATCTATTACAGTTCACACAGTATCTCTTTTATTTTTATGTGATGTTTAATCTTTTAGTTTCCTTTTCATTAAAAACGCTACAGCTATGATTGCAATACTGGTTATTGTTCCTCCTACGAGTATGAGAGAGTTAGTTAATCCACTTTTCTCTTCAGGGACATATTTGAAAATTATTGATGCAGTTGCTCGGTTGCCAGCGTTATCTACAGCTTCTACCGTGACATTGTAAGAACCATATATTAAGTTAGATAGAAGATAGCTAAATGTTGTAGGGGGTAAGGTAGCTTTTAACGTTCCATTTAAATAAATTTTGAATTCTTTTAAGCCCGAACCTTTATCATAGGATTCCCAAGTAACGTTAACATTGTTGGTTACCGTTTCTCTATCGCTTGGCTGAATTATCCTCAATGTTGGCGGGGTAGAATCTTTAACAGTGTAAGAATAAGTTGTGCTCACAGCTACATTGCCCATAGCATCTTTAACAATTACTTTGAATTCCACCGTAACCCCGTATTGCTGTCTTGGAATGTTTCCAACCATCGCATTTGTTTCCTCATCATATGTCATTGAAACATTATTCCACCGAGTTCCATTAAAGTAACTTAGTAAACATTCAGATATTCCACTCTGATCAAAAACGTGAACAAATACGGTTACCTCTTCGTCATATTCAGGATCGCTTGGATCCCAAAGTATAGCAGTTATATGAGGACTTGTAGAATCATTTTCAGCCCAGTTCCCATAGGTATCCACAGCAAAAACTTTGAAGCAAGGCTTATAGGTGAGAGGAAAAGTGAACTGGGCTGAAGCTGTACATGTTTTGAGAGGATATCCTTCTGACGGAAGAAGATTAAAGTCCGATCTATCATAGCCTAAGACGGTGGCAAGGGGGTCGTAGAAATATATCATTATACGCATTAAAGGATAGTTTTCTCCACCTGGCAAATTATGTATCGTGCCGTTCATTAAAACCCAACTTAGCCAAGAATCATCGGTGACATTAACAGATACCGTTAAATTGTAGTTTTCGTTTCCTACTTCTTTCTCTACTTGAATGTCTGTGATCATAGGTCCATATACATCTTCTATTTTTACGATGGTAGCTGGATTAGCTAGCGGCTTATAGTCTTTGTCCACAGAGTTAATGGTGTAAGGCGTGTCGATAATTCCATCGTTATCAGCGTCTTCTCTGCTATGGTCATCCCAGTAGTTTCCAACTGTTATATTGTCAAACTGGATTTTTCCTTGCGCTTTTTCGTCAACATAAATGTGGTTGGTGTTATCAATGAAGTTGGAGTAGTAAATGAATGTATATTGGGTAGTTCCTTCAACATATATTCCCCACGTGTTGTCAAGTATATTGCAGGCTTCAATTTTGGTTTTTCTGCTTTCTAACATGTATATGCCATATGTGTTATTGTGAAAACTGTTGGCAACTATGGTACCTAAAGAATCAAGAATTGCCAATGGATAGTTGTACAGAGGTTCGACGTGGAAGAAAAGTAAGCCTGATTTCGTATTACTATATGCTTCACTGCTCGAAATTGTCACTAAAGGTGTATATTGTATGTTAAAACCATTTTCATTATTGTAGACTTTGCAGTTGTAAATTTTTGCGAAAAATGAGTACCAAATAATAACTCCGTCATGTGCATTATCATGAATGGTGCTATCAGATGTTAATGGGAAGATGGAATCCCAAATTGTTACTCCCCAATATGAATTATCTGAGATATGACTGTATTTAACTGTAGAGTAGTAGCTTCCTCTTTCATAGATGCCAATTGAATTGCTGTAGATGTCACATTTGGAGATAGTCACGAAGGACGAATTTAACAGATATATTCCTATATTGTTGCCGTAGATTTTACAGTTTATTATCTCAACGTATGAAGCGTTGTACACATGTATTCCATAGTCGTAGTTACTGTGTATAGTACAATTCAAAATTATGGCATCATCTGTGCTTATCCATAGTCCTCCAGCATAAATAGGGCCCCAAACACCTGCATGACTTAACTCACTATTCTCCATGTAGAACCGGCTACCCTTATCCACCTTAACATAGTAATGATACCTTGGATCATACGCAGTAATAATAGAGTCTTTGATAACAAGTTCTCCTCCTTCATAAACCTCTATTCGAAACGGCCTGTCAAGAGAACTATTCATCTTCAAAATAACGTTATCCAAAATCAATTTTGAGTTAACTAGAAGATTACCGCTCAAAACTACGACTTGATCCTTAAGCACGGTAGGACTGTTAATCACTAAATCTTCTTGTGCTGCCTTTTTCTTAGCTTCTACACGCAAAACGCCCCATATATGTACTTTTGGAATCGTTACCCCCACATACCCATTGGAATCTAAACTATAAGTCAGCTCTACACCTTCAAAATATCCATCCGGTGAATAAAATCTTATTTCGAGAGGAACACCACCCAATTCAGGCCTTAAAGTAAACTTAAAGCTTACATCATATTCAGGTATTATTGCATCACTCGTGGGGTCGTATTCGCGGTTTAGGAAGTGAAAGATCATAGCATTAGATTCGGAGTCCCAGTATTGAAATATAGTAACATCATTGCCGAAGTTCGTTACGATTTCGGGCGAAAATACCTCGTTTAATCTGTTTTCAAACTCTTCTAAGATTGTTACATTTCTCTGCAAAAGATATTGAAGAGCTATATCAGTGGTCCATGAAATAACTTTTCCACTTCCATAGGAAACCATATCGCCATTAAAAAGACTGACAAATGTTGCTCGAGCATCTGAGTTAACAACCTCTCCAGTCTCGTTTCGTGTTCCAACGCTTCCTATACCTATTAGAATGCCGCCATGCTCAGTATAGTTCAGAAGCAATTCAACCTGTTTATCTGTAAGATAACCAGTATTGGGTAGTAAAATTGCTCTATACCTTAACAGGTCGTTTAATGTTAAACTTTCATTAAACCATTTGTTATCTCCAAAAACAATAATGTCAAAGCTGCGTTGAATATCAGAGAGAAGATAAAAGGCACCTTCAAATGAACTATGGTTTTCGCTTGATGCCAAAGAATATACAAGCCCTATTTCACCGTCTTGCTCCTTACTAAAGAGTTCAGGGTGCGAGTTAACAAACAAGAGATATGAGGTATAGTTTTTTACTCCACCTGTCCAGCTACCACATGCATAAAATTCTGCAATATACAATGGATAGAGTTCCGAATTTTCGGATGGAACTGTCATAGGAATATAATGTTTCCCTAAACTATAAGCTACCTTATAAAACTGTTGCCGGAGTTCTATTCGGATACTGTAAATCGTCAAAGAAAATTTCCGCATATATACTATCTACATAATTAATCAAATAAAGTATATTATACTGAGGATCAAGATAATGATAAATATTAGAGAAAATGTAGAACTCTCGTCCTTTACTTTGAGCATATTCTTTTAATTCGGTATAAAGCCTCTTATAAAACTCAACCAAAACTTTAAGATGAAATTCACACCACTCCGACCATAGCAGAACAGCATAGTATCCCAAAGATTTACCTTGCTCTAGAGATTCTTTTAAACTGCTAGCATTGTATCCTAGATCTCTAAGATACTGACCGAAATCGAAGGTTGAAATATCAGTAATATTAAATTTCGAAGTTAATTCTTCCGAGGTATATTTTTCTGCTAGAAATTCTCTAAAACCTTTAATGCTGTCCGGATCGAAATTTAATTCACTTGGAGGATAATGTCCATATCCAACGTCAAAAACTACAGCATCTACACCGGCATCAATAGCCAATTTTGTTGAATTTACGAGGAAATTTTGCCAATAGGGTCTATTTGTTGAAGCTCTAAATATTGGTGTACCATAAGGGTCATAATCCACTATATACGGGTTTCCATCTAAATCTATAAAACCAGCATTCGCTGCGTTAAAACCAGGATAATATTCACATAGGTAAGTGTAGTTTACGTCAGTAACTCCATAAAAATTCCTATAAATCATGTATTTTATTCCTTGAGCATGAAGATCCTCTAAAAGAGGCTTATAAACTTCAACTTCCTCCGGAAAATAGAGCCCCGGCCACAAATCTATAGCCATAGTTTCCCTAACAGGGTAAATGTCCACCGGGTTTCCCGCTGGAACTTCTAAGGTTCCAAGCAAGTCTAACCATTCCTGTATTTTCCCTTCATCAGAAGATATTTTTGGCACACCAGCAATGTTTTCATCATCTCTGTAAGTTAGCGAGGAGATATTGTGCGAATAGTTTGTATTTGCAGGAAATGTTACCGGATAATAGCAGTAGGCCAAGAGAAGCACTAAAAGCAAAAGTACAGACATCAATTTGATTGATAAGAGTTTTTTTCCTTTGTAAAAACAAAGGAAGAACATATCTCACAACCCCGAGAACATCTATTTAATGCGTATGATTTATTGCGATAATACTTAAAATTTTTGACAAAAATTGCGAACTATTTAAATAATATATTATAAAACTGCGAAGACTCCAATATTTCCTAATTTGCCAAATATGGGTACCAAATTTTTAAATTTTTAAAATACGACCACAAAATGCCACTATTACTTAAACTAAAAATGCTGCATTTTATAACAGAAAATTAGATTTAGTTGAATGTAGAAAGCAATTCTCTATTAACCGCTTTTCATGTAATTGAAATTACGTTACGTGAACTTACAGATTTAGAATCTATGCTTATTTTTTAAAGTAATATTTTTCCATTTTGTTTGTTCTAAGTATTTTCCTTAAAAAGGAATGATCTCTCTGCGTTATTATTGTTATTGCCTTTCCTCTCCTGTCAAATCTTCCTGTTCGACCAATTCTATGAACATAGTCCTTCAAATTTCTTGGAATATCAAAGTTTACCACTAGATCGGTTGTAGGTACATCTATTCCTCGAGACGCTACATCAGTTGCTACAAGTATTTTGCTACCCGGCTTTCTAAATGATTCCAGTGACCAATTTCTCTGACTCTGGGTCATATCACCATTTAAACGAAAAACAAAATACCCTGACTGTTTAAGTTTCCAAGCGATATGATTTGTTTTCCTTCTTGTTGCACAGAAGACTAAAATTTTTTCTTCACGATGTTCATTTAAAATTCTCTTTAAAACTTTTAATTTATTTTCAGGAACTGTTTCAACATAGTATTGATCTATATGTTTGACAATGAGTTCGTCTTGTGATATTTTCACAGTTATAGGATTCTTCATGTACTTCCTTGACAAGTTTATCACTTCATAGGGCATTGTAGCAGAAAACAGTAATGTTTGTTTTCTATTTTTCGCAAAGAAAAGTATTGTCGAGATATCGTCTATAAAGCCCATATCAAGTATTCTATCAGCTTCATCTAAAACAATCACTCTAATACTGCGAAGATTCAATGTTTTTCTTCGTAAATGATCTAATATACGGCCTGGAGTCCCAACAACTACATGTACTCCTCCTTGCAGCCTTCTTATTTGAGGTTCAATTGGCATACCACCATAAATAGCACAAACCCTCACTCCTCTTTTCCGTCCAATATTACTTATTTCCCGTGCTACTTGTTCCGCCAATTCTCTTGTCGGTGTAAGTATTAAAGCTTGAACACTACGATCAGCTATGTTTGTCATTTCCACCAGTGGTATACCGAATGCCGCTGTTTTCCCGCTTCCGCTTCTTGCTTGCCCCACGACATCTCTTCCAGATAAAATCAATGGTATTGTCTCTTTTTGTATTGGTGAAGGCTTTTCATAGCCCATGGTGTAAATTGCCGATAAAACGCTGTCTTTAATATTTAATTCTTCAAAACTCAAATTCTTCAACCCCACTTTCTCTCGCTTTACAAAAGGAGAGGAAACAACAAACATTAAATAGCTTATAAACCTTTTGACGCAACGGAGAATAAACATAGATTAAAAAATGTAATATTTAACGTTTTTGTAAATCTAAAAATGAAACGTTTAAAATCCACTCAATATTTTGTCAAATTTAAGTAACTGTTCTAAGAGTATGTGCAATTTGTTAGGTTGCAGGAGCTTCTTCGCTTATGGGTGTTATTTCGAAGATTTCTTTAATTAATTGCTCTGTTCCTTCAAATTCTGATGGATCTCCACTCCACTGTTTAAGTACTTCACCATATTGTTCTTGGAAGCGTTTTACAAATTCTCTTAGCCTCATACGTAGCTCTGGAGTTTCTCTGTTTGCCAAAAGAGTAACGAAGAACCCATCTCCATATTCTATCATGAGAACAACGTCACCGTGGTCAATGGCCTGCAAATACTGCTGGCTGCTGGTTGTTTCTTTTACGAAGCTTGTTATAGCTGAAAGCATACCTGAAATCAATAAAGGTTCAACTTTAACTTCGCCAAAAGACTGGCTGTAAAGAGCTATACCATCGGTGTTCACAATATATATGCCCTCTATTACAGGTGCTGGGGTAACTATCTTAAACTCGACGTCATAAATATCGATGATGTAATTTTCGTAGAGATATCGGAGAATTTTCTTTAATTTCTCTTCTGGCATACCCAACTTTTCTTTTAGTTCTTGGAAAGTGTATGTTCTTGTCTTAAAGAACTCAACAATCTGCTTAAGGTCCTCTGGAATCTTATCTTCAAATATTTTCGCTATTTTTAACTTTATCAACGAGCTGGGAGTAATACGGTCAGGTTCAGGTTCACAAATGTATTTTATTTGATGTCCAGCTTCAACATCAGTAAACTGCACAAGTTTACCAAATTTCAAGTAAACTAGAACAGTGAAGACTAGAAGTGTTGCTAAAAGCTTGAGGAGTAACATGGGTATAACGATAAACTGGTTTGTTGTTAGCGGTAAATAGGCGAACCTTGGAACCAAGATATTGAGAGACCCTATGTTTAAACTTGAAAGTACAGCTGTAGTCCAAGCTTTAGAAGCTTCACCTTGTAAAAGAAAGTAATCAGTAATCATTTTAAATATGCCTACATATACACCGGCTACAAAGAATTTAACTTTAAGCGTGTTCCTAAAAACATAAATAAGCCCTAATATGATTGCTATTTCAAAAAATCTTTGCAAGGAGCCCAGAGAGATAAGAATATTTAAAATATTCAAGGCATCCAAATAGGGGCTTTGATATAGAGAGCACGCATTCATAAGCTCATCTAAGTCAACATTTGCGTGCACCCAATAAAACGTTAATGGCCCCGTATATAGTATATATAGTAGAGAAATCAGAGCAGTTAATGCACCAACTAAAATACCTAGACCGGCAGTTCTTAAATCAAACAGTTTTTGTAATCTGTCTTTATCTCTTATGAAAGTCAAAATTTTTGCGAAGATATATACAGATGCAGGTTCCATTATCTTAAAGAATGCAAGAAAAACAATAGTTATCGCAATGTAGTATAGTGAGAAGTATATGAAGAGATATTCAATTCCTCTGTAAATTTGTACGAAGAGTATAAGGCTTACGGATGAAAGCACAATGCTTATAGATAAGAGATTGTTGAAGGTGTTTCTCCTAATAGTTTCACCTACAAACTTATTTCCGTGGTAGACACGAGATGTATAGAGAAGGTTCACCGCTACTATGAAAGATAAAAGAAAAAGCATGTAGATTTCAAGCACCCAGCCTAGCCAGGTGCTTCCAACTACGTGCGGATCTAACTCAAGCTGCAATAATTTTAGTAATGTTATTAGGAAATATAGGGAAACTGGTAGAAGAGCTATTAAAAGCTTTAAAACCTCTTTTTCTTCTTCCCAACCCACTAATTTTTTAGGTTTCAAGTCGATCCAAAACGTTACTTCCTTTATTCCCTTCCTTTTAACAACGTAAAACAGGATTAAAATGCCTATTAGAGGTGCAATGAAGAAAACAAACGGGAACATGAAAATTAAATAGGTAATTGTCAGGGCGAAAGAATACGTTGTTAAAGAACCAATATAAACTGCAAGCGGTTTCAAAGCAGATTTTGAAATGTTTTGGGAGGAATACACTGGATTAGGTTGAACCCCGAGTAAATAGAAAACTATACTTGAACCAACACAGTATATTAGCCAAAAGGCAGTAAAAGCTATTCCCGCTCGCAACGCGACTTCCTTAAAACGTGTATACCTCATTATAAAGACAATTAAAGCTACTAAAATATTGGGCAAAAGAATTAAAGCAGCCGAAATCAACAGTTCATTCATTCCTTTTCCCTCAACTTACTACTACTTAAGATTAACATCTTCAGAGTTCTTGAAGGAGATTAAACGAAACTTCGTAATATGATTACAAACTTTTAACTACATTGACAATTATGTTATTATATTGTTGTTAATTGTTGTAATGAGTGTTATAATAAAGTTTCGATTTCATAATTGTACTATGAGTGTACATTTTATATTGTTTATATTGTTTATTAGGCATTAAGCTTCACATTGGGTATGTAGATGTATTTGTTGTGATGTATTACTAATTTTACGCCGCAAAGGTTTATATACAGATTTTTAACATGAGTATCGTAAAGATGTGTTTTATAGTAGTAGAAAATACAACAAAATGTAATGGTAAATGTTACAACAAATGGAGGAAATTTAATGAACATAATAAAAAGAAGTGGTTTAAAGCCTTATCTTGCAGTGTTACTCTGCGTAGCGATAGTTCTATCAAGTATCAACCTAAGTTCAGCTACGATACCGGAACAAGGAGAAGAAAGCCCAATACTATTAGTAGACTATTATGCTGAAGGAAAACCACTGGAAGTATTTAATTGGACGGAAATTGGAAACGGACTTGAAATCGTCTTCAAAAACAGTTCAAAAGATAGCGAAACCATAGACCTACTAATCTACGTCACCGTTGACGGTGTAAAAGATTTGCAAGAACTTGATCTA
>JAEOSG010000182.1 GCA_016840485.1 Candidatus Baldrarchaeota archaeon | reverse complement strand
CACAATTCCTCTGATTATTTCTATGAAGGAACCTGCTGGACCCCACCGTGTTCCGCCGAGAGCTTTTATAACCTCCATGCTTATTCCTTTAACATAGTTTACAACCTCTTCTTTGTTTATCTCTTTTTTGTTTTCTTTCAAATATTCTTCAAGTGAAGTACCATCGATTTTCACGGTGCTCCAAAGCGGTACTGCTGCTAATCCATGTTCTCCTCCAACGAAGCCTTCAACCATTCTCATTGGTACCTTAAGCATTCTAGACAGTATTGTTCTAAATCTGGCGGTTTCAAGGTTGGTTCCAGTTCCTATCACAGTTCTTTTCCTCTCTGCCAATTTGTATGCAAGTGTTGCCATGGCGTCAACAGGGTTTGTTATTACGAAATACCATGCTTTTGGGTTGTTATCCAATGTGGATGTTACTATGTCTTTTATGATTTTTGCGTTTTCATCTGCCAGATCTCTTCTAGTCATTCCGGGTTTACGTGGGAACCCGGCGGAAATAACTATTAGATCCGCGTTTTCAATGTATTTGGAGTGTTCGAAGGCTTCGATTTCTATGTCGTATCCGTGGGCTGACAAGCCGTGGTAAAGTTCTTCTTTAACCATTTCTGCAACTTTAGGTTTTATATCAACTAAAGTCAATTTTTCAACGTATCTTTCAAAAATAAGCGTATACGCCACTCCTTGTCCAACACGCCCAGTACCAACAACAGCTACGTGAACCATTTTTGTCATCTCCTTCTACGGTGTTGTTTTAAATATTAGGATTTAGTTTTAAGTTGTTTATGTATGAAGTGTGTAATTGATAGTTATATTATCAAAAGATATATAAATATTTGATACTAATGGTATCAATATGGTAGATGTAGCGCTAATTTTAGAGATGAACCCTTGGAGAGACAATCCAGACGTAATAAAATTTGACGAACATGTAAAAAAAGCTATGAATAAGAAAAATAAGCTTTTATACGAATTCAAAAAAGAATCAAACCTTATATTTGTTGGCCCACGAAGAGTGGGAAAAACCACTTTCTTTAAACTTTTAATTTACGACTTACTCATACACAAGAAAAAACAGCCAAAAGACATCGTTTACGTTTCATGTGAAATCTTGCAAAATCATATGGATCTAATAGATGTTTTCAGATTTATTGATGCAAAATACTTTTTCCTTGATGAGGTAACATTTCTAAGTGGCTGGGAGAAATCGTTAAAGTGGGCTATTGATCAAGGCCTTCTCGAAAATAAAATTGTATATGTAACAGGGTCTTCTACAGCTTTTTTGAAGAGAGAAGCATTCCCGGGGAGAAACATACGCTTCATACCCTTTACACCGCTTAACTTTTTACAGTACTGTAGGCTCTTCGGGAGCGTAAGTCTTAAAGAAAAGCTGGAACATATGCAAAGTATTGAAGAATTACTTCCAAATTACTCCGAAATATTCAAGCTTTTTGTAAACTATATGGAGTCTGGAGGATTCCCGAAACCTGCCTTTGAACTCAACGAAGACGGAAAAATAACATGGGAAACCTATGAAGAAATTTACTCTTGGTTTAGAGGAGATATTCTTAAACTTGGGAAAAGCGAGGAAATTATGAAAGGTTTAATTATAAGGCTTCTTCAAACACTTTCAACACCGATATCATATCATTCAATAGGCAAATGGATAGGTATCACGCATCGAATAGTTAGGGAATACATAGAAACCTTGAAAAACCTCATGTACCTAGACCTTCTCTATCAAATAGATCTAGGTAAAATGATCCCCTTGATAAGAAAAGAGAAGAAAATCTATTTTACAGATCCATTCATAGTTAGAGCCCTTGAAAAAACTGTAGTAGGAAGAAAAATAGTTGACGAAAGTAAAATGGCTGAGCTGATCGCATTTAACACTTTTAAACTGGCTCGAAACATATATTTCCTTAAAAGAAACATGGAAACAGACTTCCTAGTAAACAGCGTAAAAATAGAAGTTAAATGGCAGGAAAAAACAACACCAAGAAAAGGCACAATTATCTTATCAAAAAAGGACTATAACAAGGAGAAAAACGTATTCCCCCTACCACTATATCTACTATGGTTCTTAAAAAAGAAAACTAAAGACCCAAAAGACCTATTTATAAAACTAGAATAAAATTAAACCTACAATCAATAAGTAAAACCAGTTTACACAAAAAATTTAAGAGAAAACATAATAAAATAAGAAAACCAAGAACACAGTTGCAGTTTTATTTCTGTTCTCCTGAAGGTTTGAAATTAAATTTAAGACTTGATAAGTCGAGGAGAAATACCATGAAAAGCAAGAAAATTGAAAGTATGATCGAGGTTTTATTAGTTATAGCTATTTTTATGATACTTGCATGGTTTATTGAGGTAAAAATCTCCTCTCCTTTTTGGGGTTTGTTTCTAAGACTGTAATGATTTTACTATCCATCGTTGCAGTTGTTTCACGTGGAAAACACCTTGAAGACTATGGTTTGTCGATAAAAAACCTGAGTTTTAGCTGTAAGTGGGGCGTGTTATTTTCATTAACGGTGGTTACGCCGCCACTCTTGGCATTGCTGGTTTTAGGTCAGCTAAAAGCAACGATAGAAAACGTAGAATCGCTAGTGGTTGATATTTTTTGGTATTTTGTCATGGTGGGGTTTGCTGAAGAACTATTTTTCAGAGGCTACATTCAGACACGCCTTAACGAAGCATTCAACAAGCATTTCAGGAAACTTCTAGGTTTTGAAGTTGAATACGGATGGGGTCTAATAATAACAGCCGTAATTTTCGGAGTAATACATATATTTAGCGGGATAAATCCTTTCAAAGGAACATATGCGATAAAACCATTTTACATATTTATTGCCATATTAGCTACGTTTTTTGGTCTGCTCTTCGGAGTTATAAGGGAAAAAACAGGTGACATCTGGACGTGCTCAATTTTACACGGGACCTGGGACTTTTTCTGGATTCTAATATTTATGCCAAGCAATGCAACAATATCTGGAATAACCATGTTTATCGGCTTTTTCATCGTCTTCGGAATACTATTTGAAAAATTCTTAAGTAGTGATCACATTGCAAGGCGATTGTCAAATTAAAGATGTAACGTGTAGATATCTTCTAACAATAAGCATAAAAGAAGTAATATTATTCGATGCTGGGGGAAAGTACGTAGATTTAACTTACATAACTTTATTTCTCTGTTGCAAAACTAAGTAGTTAGGACTTCGGCTAAGAATTTAGTAATTAGAGGTCTTTGTAAAATCTTAATATTCAGGAAATATTTATATTTATGGAAAAATTATATAATCTGTCAAATTATGAAACATTGGTAAGAGTGGTAAACATGGTTGAAAGTGTTATTCGAAAAATAGATAAACTGGGTAGAATTACGATACCAGCTGAGTGGAGAAAAGATTTAGGTGAGAAAGTTATTCTGATACGTGAAAAAGATTTCATAAAGATAGTTAAATTAAAGGATTTCAAGTTTTCCGATCTTTTTGATAGCATAGAGTTCTCTGGAACTGAAGAAGAATGGCTAAATGCTAAAAAAATGAAAAGGCGAATACTAAATGAGATTTCTAGACTCTAACATCATACTTTACGCATATTTAAAGCCTAAAAGAAAATCTATGTTAAGTAAAAAGATTTTATGGAGAAAACAGAAAAGCAAAGAAATTCTAGAAAGAATAGAAAATAAAAAGGAACACGTTCTAATATCAACGTCACATTTAGGAGAAATTCTTAATATACTGTCAAGTAAAAGTGGCATCGAACCGTCTCAAGCCTTTCTTTCCAAAATACTAACACTTGAAAACATTACTATAGCATCAGTTACCAAAAAACATTACGAAAAAGCCCTAGTCAAAAGTCTTGAGTATTGTCTCGACCCTAACGATGCTCTTGCAGTAGTAATAATGGAAGAACACAACTGTGATGAAATATACACCTTTGACAGCGATTTTAAAAATATTGCAACAATAAAACCCATCCTCCTCCTAGAAGAAGAAAAAATATTTAAAAAGGAAACCTTGCAATAAAAAGTTGATATTGTCATTCAAGCTTTTACGTTACTTATAGCTCTTAAAGCTCTTTAAAACATTCATCGGCACCGGGTTTTCGTAGTTTAACCCTACAGTTTCACAGAGCTTTTCGAAATCGGTGTCAGTTGTTATTATTGTTGAAGCTTTTTCCTGTTCAGCTAATGCTAGATAAATGCAGTCGTAAACATCATGGTTTAGTTCTTTTGCCAATTTAAATGCTCTCAAAATAGTATCCTTCTTAAGTGAAACAAGACAAGGTATATCATAACTTTTCAAAAACTTTGTTACAGCGAGAAAAGCATCTTCTTTGCTGATTTTCCACTTTCTTTCTAAAATCCAGTAAACTCTAATTGGAAGAAAATCAAGTAATATAGGGATATATGAGCCTTTAAGCCCATCTTCAACAATCGGAGAAACATATTTGTTTCCCGGATGATCTTCAACAAGGAAAATGGCTAAAATGTTTACATCCCAAACTTTCTTCTCAATATTCACCGAAAGTCGCCTCACCAGCATCTAAAAAGGCTTCATTTCCCCATTTCCTATTGGCTTTAACCTTTACAGGCTTAGGTATCAAGGGTTCCAAAACGACATTTCCCTCTACTATTTTTAACTTCAACTTTGAACCAGGTTTTAAATTCAGTCTTCTCCTATACTCAGATGGAATTAAAACCCTTCCTCTATCATCAACTACAACTATTACTTCGCCCACAAATATTC
>JAEOSG010000181.1 GCA_016840485.1 Candidatus Baldrarchaeota archaeon | reverse complement strand
TCCAGAAAACTCAACTATAGTGCTAAAAGGATCCACCTTAACACTAGCTATAATATCGTTTTTATAGGTATATACTTGCACGTTAATATTTCTCATAAAGTTAAATCTTACCACCTAAAGCGTTAGAAGCCCTCTCTTCCATACCAATAATAACACGTCCACTAGACCACAAAATTCAACTCTGGAATCACACTCCTCGATTACCTCATGCTAGGAGACATATTCTTCGTCTCCATCGGAGAAAGAAAAAACGAAATCACAATGCCCTTAAAAGTAGACAAAAAACATCTCACACATCTCCCAAAATAAAACTAACACTCCCTTAAAAAACTAAAAGCGAAAAGGGTACATCATAGTTTAAACCCGAAAATAATTAATCCACATAGAGCAGGTAAATACTCACAGCTTACGTTATGCCTTCATTACGAGAAAACTCAAACAGGGAATATCCCCTGTAATAGTTGTAAAAATGACCAAACAGAAACACTCGATCTGATTTTACGCTATACTCAAGAAAGAAAAGCAGAAAAACTCTTGGAGGAACTTGAATAAGTTATCTTTATAATTTAGAATTTTTAGTAAAATATTGAAAATTAGGTTTTTGGTTCGAGCTTGGGATTGCTAGGATCAGCATTGTTATTATCATTGTGCCGAATCCTAAGGTGGTTATTGCTATTCCTGCTATTATGTTTCCGAGATTGAGTGTTTTGTCTTTCCAGTGTAGGGTTGCAGAGATTTTTACTGCTTCATCTATGTTTTTTATGTTTCAGCGACGAAGTAAAGTTGATTGAGCATGATGGTAAATGTTATTGTAAAAGTTGTTGATATTATGTTTTTCGCTTCAAAGTATGCTGTAAATATTTGGTTTAGCAACCATCTTTGATAGTTTTCGTAGTCGAAAACATAGAAGTTGAAACTATGACCATTGACTTCATCTACGTGTTCTTTAACTATGAAGTTTTCTCCCCGAGATAGCTGGAATAAAATATGTTACGTAGTTTAAACATTCATCTCGGGAACTTCTCTCAATCCATTGAATCGCGGCTCTCACACAGACAGTAGGCTTCACATTTCCTTCGTATTCCTCGACAACGAAATAAAATGAACTTGGAAGATCACCCCATGATGCAATAGTGAAACCGAAATTAACCGAGGAAACCCCCTTTACCTCGTAGTATGCTTCATATGTTTTCCCGGCAATCTGCCCAAATGGCCCGTGGAATTTGTAGTCGTCTGGAAATGTCTGAAGTTTCGCGCCTCTCTAGGGTAAATCCCTGATCCTGCTCTGGATAAATAGGGTAATTTCAGTTGTCTTTTCACAAGAGAAATCTTAATAAAATTAATGACAATGTTATAATGATTAATTGTAATAGGTGTTATCACTAATGACCGGGACATCCCTTCTCAAAATTCCAAATGAAATCTCAAAATTTTTCTTAATAAAAGAAAATCAAACACTACTAGTTAAGGGGGGTCCTGGAACAGGAAAAACGACACTCGCACTAAAAATCTTAGGGGTTCTCACAACCCCAAAATGCGGTATATACTACACAACAAAAATAACCTCCGAAAAAATATATGGTAGATATCCGTGGGTCAAAAAACTCCTCCCCCCACAAAACATAGTTGACATAACAAAAACACCACAGACCTTAACCACCCAAGCGGGGGGGGGGCGTGAAGTCTTAGAATACTCCTTCCTACCAGACTTCCTAAGATGTTTGCGTTTAGTGGTGGAGGAGGTTAAGTCGAGAGGACAGCCTTTCCTAGTAGTCGACAATTTTAATTCTATCTGCAAATTTTTGGATATATCTATTGAAAAAGCTGCAAAAGAACTAATAGATTTCATTCAAGAGTTAAATGTAAAAGCGGTAATTGTTTCAGAACAAACCAATGAAATATTAGAGTCTATGGTTGACGGCGTAATTGAAATGATGTATACATTTCTGGAGGGGAGAATTTTCAGAAAAATGCTATTGAAAAAATTGTTGGGTGTAGAAATCAAGAACCCAATATACCATTTTACATTAATTAACAGCAATTTTACATATTTCCCTGTTGTCGATCTTGGAGACATTCTTAAATCCGTTTTGAAAAAACCAATCTACCCTAAAGGTAAACCTCTATTAGGCGAGATGATAGATAGATCAAGTATAAGCCCTGAAATTCCTATCCTTCTAATAGAACTTGAAACAAGTAGTGCAAGAGAGATAAGCTACATTCTCCAAGCATTAATAGTGGCCATACTTCTTGGAAAAGGTTATTCAGGAATAATAACGCCTATGAGAAGCGAAGATGCAGCGAAATTTCTCACCCCACACACAGACATGGCAAAGAAATTTCTAAACAACGTCCGCTTCCTTTACCCTAGAATTAAAAGAGAAGACGAAAAACTGCAAAGTTTCATCAATACCATTCAAGAAAACATTAATGAACTCAAAAAAGAAAATAAGGGCCCAATATTCCTTATTTTGAGATACGATTTGCTAAGGAAGATTCTCGGAGATGAAACAGCAAGGAGAATAGTTAAAGAAATAACTTTATCGAATATGGTAAAGAACGATGTATGTATAGTTATAACATCTAAATCAGATAAAATTGACATCGAAGAACTTGAAAGATCTTCCTCAACTATTATTAAGGTTTTCGAGGAACATGGAAGAATATTTTGCTATGGAGAAAAACCATACACCCAAATATATGGAATATTGTTTCAAGAAAAAGAAAACCATATAGAAATTAACCTTACACCCATGGTATGAAGATTAAAGCTTGAAAGGAGTAGGAGTTAGAGACATGAGGAGAGGGAATTGAGAATTAAAATCGTTAGAGAGAAAGATAAGATAATTGGACACTTAAGACTGCTCGACGGCTCAAAAATAGATCTAAGCTACAACGAAAAATCCAAAATAGTTTTACTTGGATTCAAAGAATGCATATTGAAAACGAGCTTAGCGCGCGTTGAGTTAAAAGAAAAAGTTGAGATGGCTTTGCGGTTTCCCTGAACTATTCTGGAATTACCTTTGGTTCTGATTTTGTGTAGATTGAAGCTCGTTTATTGATTAAAATAGTCAAACGGCTTTCTATGTTACGGGCGTGAAATAAAGTTTGGGATGCGGCTGTGAGAAGTCAATGTTAACATTGTAGATTCTTGTTGGTGGATGAACACCATAGATAAACACCGTATCTTCCTTACTGAAAAATCTGAGAAAAGTATCTGCCATTTGTCTTAGCTTAGGGCTTATCTCTGTGCTTGGAAAAGTAATTCCGATACAAAGATCTCCCTCAAGCTTTGCTTTAGAAACAATTTCCATAGCTATTTTCTCAGCATTTTCGGATCCAAAATTAGTCTCTAATCTATCAAAAGATAGATGAAGCAAGACGTTTTCATCTAATTCTTTTTTAAAGCTGTCAATTACTTTGTTAAAAGTTTCTAAAAAGCTATCCATGGAATAATCCGTAAGAATCAACCAGGAAAATGGTTCTCCACCGCTACTCCTACTAGGAATAATAATTTTACAGAATTTTTTAACTCTTTCTTCCCCCACTAAACTAGAGTAAATATTAATGAGATAGGATGGACTAATACTCTTGCATGGTACCGTAATTACGCCTCTACCTTGCATCATAAAGTTCTCCACAACTGACAATGTAATATCGATAGCAAACTCAGAAGAAATTTCCTCCAAAACTTCGACAAGTACAAAGCTCCCCCTTCTAAGTCCACCTAACAACCCATCAAGTTGCTGGGAACCTGTGCTAAACATACCTTTCTTATAAAACTCTGTCCCCTTTCCATCCTTTATTACAGGATGAGGCCCACAAAGACGCTTGCCACGTTCTAACGGCGAAAATTTATCAAAATATTTGAATTTACCTTCATGCAGCGTAAAGTAGTAAATCGGATTCCTTATTTCAACACCTCTAAGCTTCTCTATAACTAACTCCCTAAACAATCTCCCATCAACAAACTTTTTCCTAAAAGTTACAACTCCATCACAAATATAATCTAAAGCAGTCCTCCCCGCCCTCTCAGTTATAATAAGAGTTCTAATCTCAGCGCCTCTAACAACATCGATAATCTTAACACAAACATCCTCCACAGACAAACCTACAAAAGAAGCCACCGCATCAATACTATCCACCACTACAACCGGTCCTTTGCTCCTAGGCGGGGGGGGGGCGATTTCTTTTTTCGATAACTGTGTAGAGACCCTTAAGAAACTCAGGAAGAGATGAAAACCTTATTAATTGCGGTACCTCCATCCTCTTTGGCATCATACTTTGAGATGCATCAACAATATTTTCAGGCGGTATATTCTCCTTTATCCAAGGAAACTGGCCGTAAAGCGAATTTACGTCGACTCTTGTAGAAAAATATATACCGCGCCCCTCTTTAGCTTGACTAGCAACATACTGTAAGCTAAAAATTGTTTTCCCAGATCCAGGATCACCCTTCACAAGCAAAGCGGTGTTCCCAGCGTTTTCAAAAAACCTCGTAATTTCAGGCGGAATTACCTGTTTCATATTTTACCTCCGAGTTTTCACATACATCTAATTAAATTATTCTTTTATCATCATTTATAAGCATTATGCCGCTAGAATTTAGGTAAAACCAAACAGTTAGGCGAGAAATAAGGAATTCAAACTACGTAAATTTCACTAAACAAGTTTCAAGCTAGTTGTAACCAGCTGCAATATCTATAAATATACCTAAATTCCACAGGAAAATCCGTAATACTCACATTTTATTTTTGCGAAAATTAGAAAAACATTGAAAGCT
>JAEOSG010000058.1 GCA_016840485.1 Candidatus Baldrarchaeota archaeon | reverse complement strand
GAAATGGTTAAAATTTTTAGTCATATAAAAATAAATGTAGAATTAAGTATTCTTAAGTAAATTGTTAAAATCGGTTAACATGACTATTAGGAAATTATTGTTGTAGTATTTAGGTTATTTTTAGAACTTCTTCTATTATCGACACGAAGGCAGTATGTACGTTTGCTCCGGTTTTTGCGCTTGTTTCGAGAAACTTTGATAATCCCATTTCTTCAGCTTTTTTAATACCTTGCTCTGTGGTTATCTTTCTTTGATCTTTTAGGTCTATTTTATTTCCTATTAGAACGACAGGTATTTTTCCACAATGAGTAACTACGTCCTCATACCAGTCTTTAACATGTTCGAATGATTCTGGGTTTGTTACGTCGTAAAGTATTAATGCGCCTGCAGCTCCTTGATAATAGTAACGTCTTATTTTTTGAAATGTTTCATGACCAGCTATATCCCAAATTGCTAATCTAACCTTCTTTCCCTTGAGATCTACCATTTTGACCATTATGTCTGCGCCTATTGTTGGTTTATAACTTGTTGGGAATTTGTTTTCAGCGTATCTGACTACTAGGCTGGTTTTTCCGACAGCTAAGTCGCCTACTACAACAACCTTTAAGATATATTCTCCACTCAACCTTTTTCCTCCTCAAGATATTTCTTAAAGGGTACGTTTAATGTTAAAAGTTTTTCAGTCAAATATTCGAAGGATTTAGCGTAAACTGGGTTTTCAGTCCAAATACCAATGTCGTACGTTAATATTGGAGCCCATTTCCCTACCAGCGTCATTAAGCAGCGAGTTCCATCACTAACATAACACCCCATTGGTATTTCACCAAGTTGCCAATGAAAAACTGATATTGATTTTGCTAATTCTTTAATTTTATCGAGAATATCACTTGTAATTTTAAGTGATATAAGAACTTCGACTCCATCCTCTGCCTTTTTCTTTAACATTGAAAACAGTGTATTCCCATTTCTTGTAATTACATCGGGAGTTATTAGTGCTGTAAATCTTTCTGTTGAAGCATTTAGGATATCCTTTAGAATGTTGTCTATTCTGTTTTCTCCGCTGACAAGCCATGCCGCTTCTCCTGGGAACGGCCGTGCGACTTTTGACATTAATTGGTCAAAGGTTTTTCTCGCTTCTTCAACTAACTCAATGTATCTTTTATGTTCCTCTCTGAGGGCTTCAAATATTTGATCGGGTGAGGCTGCAACATATCTTGCCCCCCTACCTGCAGCTTCCCTTAGAACAAATCCCCGGCCAACTAACTTATTTAATGTTTCATAGACGTTTGCTCTCGGTACTCCTGATCTTCTGCTTATTTCTGAAGCATTAAGCGGATTTCTTGTCATAACTAGAGTTAAATATACCTTCGCTTCGTTCTTTGTGAATCCTAATCGTTCCAATGTTTCGATAAGTTCTTGTAACGGCAATTTTAGCATCCCACTTTTATTTGTAATGTTGTATATCTATAAATCGCAAATGGTGATAATAAATGTTACTACACAACGACTTTTAATCTGGCTTTTTCCTTTGATAAAAAGGCGTTTAAAATCCTTTACGGTTATTTTACACTAAAAATAGTTTAAAGTTTATTCATTTTTTTGGATACTTCCTCATATAAATCCTTCATTACTATGTTCATGCTTTGTCCTTGCTTTATTCTTTGACTGGCTTTCTCTAGAAACTTTTTGACTTTTTGTAGATGTCTCCAAATCACTTCTCCTTGCTTTTCATCAAACATGCAAATAAGCGTATATTCACCAAGAGTGCTTGATTTATCGAAGTATGCACATCCGATCATTTTAAGCCAATTATAATGGACAAATACAAATTCAGGCTTGTCCGTCCATACAGTGCTGCCATAATTTAGCCATGCTTGCATAATAACATATTTAAGTTCCTTAGCACTCAAAAACTCGTTTGGATAAATGAAGTAAGGACTTGGAAGAGTTGGCAGCAACCTACCCAGTACGATACCCTTCACCTTGCTATTGTATTTTTCTTTTATCTTCATTTTTATCCCTTTAAGAACATGTAAACACAAATTAACCTTGCAGTAAGGTTTCTGTCTATTTACCATGAATTTCATTAGTAGTTATATTTATTACTACAAGTTTAGTTATAAAGTTTACGTTTTTCCTACCCACCTACCTCACTTACATTATAAAGATTGTAAAAAGTTACCTAAATAGTTTTCTTCGAGTATTATATTATTGAAACAAGTAGAGAAAGGTTCAACAAGAAAATCAAGAGTCCGAAAAAGGATAAAAACCTTGAAAAACTTAGCTTCTCAGCTATATATACAAAACTCTTTATAGTTAATAAGGAAATGACAAATGTCGAAATAAATGCTATGAAAAAGAAAGCCCCGTTTATGTTTCGAACAATGTTAGCAATATTACCTGATAAAAGGTAGTATGATGTAGAAAGAGCAACAGCAGGGGCATATATCAGGAAAGAACATGTCAAAGCATCTTCCTTTTTAAATCTTCTATACAAGAAAAACGTTAATGTTATGCCAGACCTACTGATTCCAGGAATCACCGCTAACCCTTGAATTAACCCTCCTAGCAAACCGTCCATGCAATTTAAATCTTCAAGTGATTTAAAGCCTTTAAATGATTTTCTCATTATAAGGCTGGTAAAAATCATGGCAATGCCTATTAAGGTTAATACTACAAGACCAGCGAATTCCAAGAAGCTTTCCTCAACAATGGCGAGAAGGTTTATATATAGTATGTAGATGGCGCCACCCGAAATGGCAGAGCCTAAGAGAGAAGTCCAAAGAAGTTTGAAAACAGATTTACCTCGAATGATATTATCCTTATTCCTATTTAAAGCGTTAAAAAGGACGTTTACAGCCTCCTTGAACTCTTTTTTAAAAAATAGCAAAACAGTAAGCATAGTTGAAAAGTGTAGTAAAAGTGATGTAGCCAAAGCTGTTGAAGGATCAAGTTTTATGACAGCAATTAAATATATCATTAGGAAAGCTTCGCTGCTTACAGGAACCCATTCTAGGCAACCTTGCATTAATCCTAGGATTATAGCAAGTAAGCTGTTTGCATACGTTTCCCAATTCATATTACTGCGCTCCATGCTAACCTAAATCTTTATCACGCAATATAACTTAGAAGCTTCAGATCATATTTTAAATAGTATGGTTGAAGGGTGGAGAATATGGAAAGACTATGGGCCCCCTGGAGAATAAAATACATTAAAATGGAAAAGCCTAAGGGCTGCATATTTTGTGAAAAAGTAAAAGAAGAAAGAGATGAAGAAAATCTCATTCTACATAGAGGTAAGAACGCATTTATAATTATGAACGCATTTCCATACAATAACGGGCATTTAATGGTTGCACCCTACAGGCATGTTCCCACATTGGAGGATTTGAATGATAATGAGATTTTAGAAGTTTTTAAACTCGTTAATTTTTCTTTAAAAATATTAAGGGAGACCATGAAACCAGACGGTTTTAATATTGGTGTAAATATCGGTAAAGTTGCTGGAGCTGGAATAGAAGAACATGTACATGTACATGTTGTACCTAGATGGAATGGCGATACTAATTTTATGCCCGTAATAGCAAATACAAAAGTTATTTCCGAAGGACTTAATGAAACATATAAAAACCTAAAGGCCGCAATTACAAAATACCAGACTCGTTAAAACCATGGAAACAAAGAGTTTTAAAATGGGGGCTGTTCAGCAAGCCCACCGACCCTCATTCCATCGGGTGATGCGAGTTTCATCATCCCTATAATATAATTAAATTTATTTCCGTTAAATAAATTTTTAATCCTCTCAAAAAGCGAAATTGTAACCCCGTAATGCTCTATAAATTATCTTATTTTATGCCAACTAGATTTTGAAAATCTACCTCTCCTCGACTGTTAATATTGATAATAGTCGATGAATTAGGAGTGTTGCAATTTCTCTTCCGCCCCACAATATTGATAACGTTAATAAGCTTTCGGAGAGCTTTTCAACTTCTTGCAAAAGTTTTTCTTTAAGATCATTGTTTTGTATATTTTTGATCGTGGAAATTAATTTACTCATGTTTTCAAAAACATCCTTAAAAACAGAATACACATTGTCACTTAGGACTTTGCCTACCATTTGTTTTGCTGTTATTTTCATAATATTTTCGTAAAGTTCTTGTAGTGCTTCCTGGACAAGCATACTTTCTTTTATTTTCTTGTTTGTGATTTCCATAAGTTTTTTTACATCTTCAAGCTTATCCCAAACTTCGTCTACAGTGTTTGAATCAAAAAAGCTTGCTAAACAATATGATCCCAGTCTATCATCATTATCATAAAGAAGACATCCAAACAGATTTACTTTATTAAAGTGAACCATGGTGAACCCGCTTTCACTAGTTTTTGGATAATTGGCCCATATTTGCATGGATATTTCTGGTATCTTGCCCTTATCGATGAAGTCATGTGGAACCATTCCTTCCGGTACTGGGCCTAATTTTGTATCGAAGCAAATTAGCAGCACCCCCCTTAACATAGGTTTTTCCTCGCTGTTTTATTCTTCTATAATTCTCAAAACTATGTTATTATATGTATTACTACATGATTAATTCCAATATTAACTTTACTATGAGCATCTAGTTTTCCTTAAGAGTTAGAGAACAGAATGTTTTCACAATCTATAGCAAATCAAGACTTAATAAATGGTCATAAAATGTAAAATCTCAATTTAAAGTGGACGTTGAATTCGAAGTAGAAAGGTAGGTAAAATAAAAATTTAAAATTCAATTTTGTGCAATAGTAATAGAGATTATAAGAGGTAGCGGGCTGACTAAAATAATCACTATATAACTTTGAGGTGGTTACTAATGGTTATTGCTTCTTTTGATGTCCCAGAGGAATTGGTTAGAGCCTTAAGTAAGGGTAACTTTTCCTTATTGATAAAAGGTTTAGCTGGAACCGGAAAAACTACATTAGCCTTGGAACTTGTTAGAAAAATGGGAGATGCTGGAACAGGTTACTATGTTTCTACTCGTGTTTCAAGTAAGAAGCTTTTCAAACAGTTTCCATGGATTAAAGAAAACATTCCTGAGGAGAATATTTTAGATGCGAGAAAACCTCAGATTCCGGCGGCCATGCCAAAATATGTGCTTTTTGAATATACGGATGAACCTGATTTTTTAAGAGCTTTATATGCAAAAATTGAAAGCTCTAAAAAACGACCCACAACAATTGTGATTGATAGCTTAGATGCACTTAAAACTAACTTAGATATTCCGATGGATGATTTGAGGATAGAAAAGGCTTTGTTAGAGATTGGGGAAGCAAGTAATTCAAATATAATTTTTATTGTTGAAAGATCTGAATATTTATCTATGGATTACTTAGTGGATGGAGTGGTGACTTTAACTCGTGAAATTATTAACGGAAGACTTGTTAGAAAAATGATACTCGAAAAAATTAGGGGAGAAGAAATTAAAAAACCTACGTTTATATTCACCTTGAAAGATGGTAGATTTAGACATTTCAGAGAAATTCCAGCATTGTTTCCTAGAAAGGTTACTAAACCACCGTTGATCACAAGCGGTAATAGGATATCAACAGGGATAGAGGACCTAAATGACTTGGTTGCAGGGGGGTTTGAAAGAGGTAGTTTTAACCTCCTAGAAGTTGGAAAAGAAGCTGGACTTTACTACTTGTGGATTTTGCGTCCATTTGTAGCAAGCCTTGTTCAACATAAAATACCAGTGATGATTTTACCGTGTGAAGGTGAACCAACAGAGGAAATACGAAGATGGATTGCGCCTTTCGTCGGTGAAGAAAACTTTAGTACTTACGTTAGAATTGTTGAGTTTAGAGAAGTCGAAAAAAGTGAGCCTTATATTATAAGAATCTCTGGGAAAAACATTGATGAGGATTATCAGCTAGTCTTAAATGAAGCGAGGCGACTGATGGGGATGACTGGAAGCAGACAAGTAGCTGTCATAGTTGGCGTTGATACCTTAGAATATCATTATGGTGTTCATGATGCTCATAAAATGCTTGTTCTTACGTCCGTATATTCTAAAACTGGAAATCTTTTGGTTATGGCTGTAGCGAAATACGGTCAGGAGCTTATTAAAGTTCTTAATCATATGGCTACGACTCATTTTAAGTTGGAAAATATTGAGGGAACCGTTATGATGTATGGGCTTATACCTAGAACTGAAATGTATGCTGTGACTGTAACTACGGAAAAGGGCTATATAGAGACTCATCTTGTTCCAATAGAATAGTTGGATGTGATTGATAGAATGTTAAAAGGAGTGCTTTTAGTTAGATTTGATTATAAGCTAGGACCTGTAGCGGAGGCTATGTTTCCAGAAGGGTTCATTCCTAGGGAAAGACTTTGGAATACAGCTTTAGACGTTTGGGTAAGTAGCGGTGCAAAAGATTTAAGTGAAGCTAAAGGCTGCACCCAAGCTCTCTTCCATGATTTAGGTATGATAGCATGTATATACTTCGGGGACATAGGGAAAACAGAGTACTACGCAATAGCAGCGTTTTTTGATAGTAAAAAGAGCGATCAGGCTTGGCATATGCTAAAAGAGGTTGAAGAAATATTAAAAGACGGTATAAATAAACTTAGAAGTAATATACCTCCAGATATTGTTGTGGAGGACATCTACCATTTTATTGGTAATTTAATCGCTAAAAAACGGTTTGCGAAAGCTCCCGCCCATGTTATTGTGATGTTTAGGGATCTCTTTAGTACATTAAGTGCGTTAATAGACATCATTTCAGTTTTGGATGATAAGTCTAAAAGATTGTTATTACCTATAGTGGAAGCACATATAGAAAGACTTGCTGAACTGGCTTTATTTTTAGGCGGAAGGGATGTTGTAAGAGATCTTATTAGAAGTGTAATGGAAAAACTTTGATTTAAAAGAATTATTACCGTGTTCTGCTATTTTTTATCGATGTTACATTTTTCGTATGTGCATTTTGCGCATATTCCCATCGTTGTCCAGCAAATTGGACATATTTTGTATGAAAAATTCTTTATCGATATTGACAGTACATTGTTTCCACACTTAGGGCAAACTTTTGTCTTAAGAACTCTAATGGAACCTCTTTGCGGTAAAGGACGAGTTTCGCTACATGCTATGCATTTTATATATCGTTTCCCTGTTTTTCCTTTTCTTAAAGTCATTGGTTGCCCACACTTTGGACATTTGGCATACATATCTGAAACTATACCTTCTTTCATCATTTTATCAACGGTTTCCCCTATTTCTCTAATAATTTTTGCTTTATTTTCTCTAAGTTTATCGAACATGTTTAGGAATTCTTTTCTAGCATCTTCAACAACGCTGCTCCAATCAATTGACCCGTCCATGACTTTTTGAAGCATTTCTTCGATTTTGGCGGTAAATTTTGGAAGAACAAAATCTGGCCATATTTTCTCTAAATTGGAGGCTAAAATCCATCCTATTTCAGAGCAATATAGGCTTTTTCCTTTTCTAACGATATATCCTCGTTTTTTGTTGGTTTCTATGTGTTGTGGTCTTGTTGATTTTGTTCCTAGATTTAATTTTTGCATCATGGCTATTAAGTTGCTTTCAGTAAGTCTTGGTGGCGGTTTTGTTTTCTTTTCCTCTGTGTAAATCTTTTTAACTGGATACGGTCTTTTTGCTGTAATTTCTGGTAACTTTGGTATTAATGTGTATTCTTTTTCTGCCCATGGCCAAACTTTCATAAATCCTTTTTCAAGAAGTGCGGTCATGTTGGCTGTAAACTTTTCTTTGCCGATTAGGAAAAGTAGTTCTACTTTGAGTTCTTTTGCGGGTGACATGAAAAGTGCAAGGTATCTTTTAACAATTATGTTGTATATTTCCCAGTGATTTCGTGTTCTAAATCTTGGGTCGTTTGGTTCAGCAACATCTATTGGTGTAATTGGTTCATGATCTCCTTTGAAAACTCTGCCCTGCTTAGGCTGTAAGACGCCTTTTTTTAGAATTTCCTCAGCATATGTATGATATATTCTGCTTTTCAGAAATTTTGATATAATTTCTTTATGTGGAAATGTTGAGGAGTATTGGTCGGTGTCTGTTCTTGGATAGCTTATTAAAGCGTCTAGGTAAAGGTCTTCCATTATTTTCATGGCTGTTTTAGCTGTTATTGGAAGAATTTTTGTTATTGTTTTCAATGCTTTTGTTGTGTTAAATGGGGTTGGCGGTTGAATGTAGATTTCTTCTCTTTTAACATCCTCTAGTACTGCGTACTTTTCTCCTTTAATCCTATTATATGTCGTTGTGACGAGATTTTTATTTTTAAATGGAGAGTTTACGTGTTTTACTTTTATAGTTTCTCCGTGGAGGTTTATTTCTGCCAAGAGGTTCCAGTACGGTTCAGGTTTGAAGTTTTTGATTTTCCTTTCTCTATTATATATGAGGTATAGTGTTGGTGTTTGAACTCGCCCAACACTAATGACGTTTGTTCCTATGTGTTTTAGAAATGGTTTTAATGCTAATGTGAGCTCTCGTGTAGCAGCGAAGCCTATTAGGGCGTCTATTTGTCTTCTAGCTTCAACTGCATACGCCCAATTCCATTTAGGCTCAATAAGGTTTCTGAAAGCTTCACGAATATCGCTTGGAATTAATGTGTGAAGCCAAAGTCGTTTAGGTTTAAGTTTTGGATTTACTTTTCTGATAATTTCCCAAGCTTCTAAGGCGATGTTTTCTCCCTCTTCATCAGCGTCTGTTGCAAAAATTAGTTCGTCACATTGTTTTGCCAGATTTTTTAGAACCTCAACGTATTTTCTTTCCTTATATATCTTTTTTAAAGAGTTTTTATTTAGTAATATGAGTTTGGGATCGTTTTGAGCCCATTTTTCATATTCCGATATAGTTGAATACTCTGTAATATGTCCACGAAGAGGAACAATAATAATATTAGAACTGTTAGTTTTAACTGTGAAAACAGGGACATTACTAAGTGTTCTTCTCTCAACTTTGCCGAAGGCTTTTGCAATAGCTAAAGCTTGTTTATATTTCTCCGATACCACTAAAATTTGATGTCTCTTCAAACTTTACAACCTTCGCGACGCTGTAAACACATTTAATTGCTCTCGAATTTTATAATAAAGATGTTTAATGATCATCACCGATTTGCTCCACTCTTTCACAATATTGAGTTTTCAGGGTATTAAAGGTTTTTAGTTTAGTTCTAGAATTTTATTTTTAAATGTTTTAAAACAAGATTTGAAGTAAATTATTTAGTGAAAACTTAAAGGGTTAATGAGAAATTTAAGGAATGAAAAATACGATTTATAGGTTTTGCAAGGAGAGTTAAGGATATTACTACTACACAATTTTGAGATTTTAAGGATCTTCTGGATGCGCCGCTTGGTCCTATAACGGTGGGGTGACAAGTACCATTTCAACACGCAAAAATAATACAGAATAACCTAAGTGACTGAGAATCAAGATAAGAAAGCTATTGTCTTTCCCCGCAATATGGGCAGAATTTTGAATTGACTGGTATGCTTGCTTTACATCTAGGACAGAATTTCTCTTCTTCTTTTGTTATGTTAGTTCTTAGGGATAGTAGTACGCTATCTATTTTTCTTATGACTTCTATAACTTTTTTCCTTGCTTTGTTGATTCTTCCATGTCTTAAAAAATCTACGAAAATATTGTCAAAGGCTACATCAAGAAATGTTCCAAAGAAACTATCGTCAACTTCTAGGTCTACATCACCTATATGCTCTTGAACTTGTGCTATTATTTGTTTTGCGCGTCTTATTTCGTCTAAGGCTTCACTAAATCTTGCGTGTTCCATAAGATCTGCAAAAAAGCTGACACTTCCTCCCAGAAACATATCGAGAAATGACCAATTTCTCGATGATTTAAGTTTTTGTAATGCCTTTACTAAGTGTTCTCTTGCTTCTAATAGTCTAATTCTGATTTTTTCATTGTCCCATGACAACCTATTACCCCCGACCAAAACCGAACCGTTTCTTTATGGTGAATTTAGCATTTTTCACTTATTTTAATGTTAATGTTAGAATATAAAGACTGCGATGATGAATTCTAAAATTTAAAGAAAACTAAATTTCATTGCATTAAATATTGTAAAATTATCTTTATCTATTTTGCTAACTCATATTCGTTAATATGCGATCCCATTTAAGCGTGTTCTATCTATAATCCTACCAATAAAGGAAAAATTGCATAAAAAATTATCCTATTATTACATTTTTTTTACCAAGAAGTGAAATTTATATTTAAGTATACTTATAGTTTCTGGGTGAGTTATATGTTGGAATTGACAAAAGTAAAGGCGATAATGGTTCTCATTATTATATTTAGCATCTCTCTTGCCGGTTATTACGTTTACTCCACTTATTTTGTTGAGTCTGGCATTGTTATAGGGTATTTAGAAGCAGATTTACATCATTTAGCTTTGTTTGTTGCTTTAGAAAAGGGTTGGTTTGAAGAAGAGGGGTTAAAGATATCTACTCGTGTGTATCAGAATGGTATGGCTGAAATGGATGGATTTAAAGCTGGTGAAATAGACATCGGATATTTGGGTATTGCTCCTGCGTTAATTAAGAGAATTAATGCGGGTATTAATATTACCGTAGTTGCGGCTGTAAATGTTAATGGAAGCGCAATAATTGTCGGTAAAAACAGTCAAATTGATAGTTTAGAGGACTTAGCCGGTAAAAATATTGCAATACCTGGATATGGAACTGTTCAACATTTTCTACTGTTATTAGCGCTAGAGATGGTTGGTCTCTCAGAAGAGAAGGTTAACATTACTCGGGGTTTTGGTCCCTCAAACATGGAGTTGATGCTTAGTAGTGGTCAAATTGATGGATTTATAGCATGGGAACCGTTTTGCGCGGACGCAGTTACTAGGGATATTGGTGTTTATCTCGTTAAAAGCGGTGAATTATGGAGAAATCATCCTTGTTGTGTAGTTGCTGTTCGAAGCGACTTTCTTGAAAAACATAGAGATATTGTTTTTAAGATTTTGAGTATTCACGTGAAAGCGACTAAATGGATTCAGGAGCATTTTGAGGAGGCTGTTGAGATAGCGGTTAAGCATACTGGTTTCAGCGAAGAAACCATAAGGTTAGCACTGGAAAATATAGCTTTTTTATACAACCCGAATCTTGAAGGTATTGAAACCTATTTGGAGAAGCTTATAGAGAAAAAGATAATTTTAGTTGATGAGAACTTTGATGTAAATCAGTTTTTGACAGAGTTCATTGACCTTAGCATACTTGAATCGATAGAAAGTGTACCGTAGTTTCTTGGCATTGGTGAAGTTACATGTCACTCAACCCGTTACCTAATGTATGGGGAATTATTATTCAAATTTTTTACCTAATATTTTCTCTAATAGTTGTTTTTTGTAACCTTCTTGTGAAAGGGGACATTTTTGGTGTAAACCTTCTTGAACATGCGGCGGCAAGCCTTATTAGGGTGGGTGTTGGTTTCGCTGTAGCAATTGTTACAGCTGTTCCTCTTGGTCTACTTATTGGCTGGAATAAAAAGCTGTCTGCTGCTACCCATCCATTAATTGAGATTGTAAGACATATTCCTCCCATAGCTTGGATACCTTTCTCTATCGTATTTTTTGGGCTTGGTTTGTTTTCTAGTGCTTTTATAGTTTGGCTTGGTGCTTTTTTCCCCATACTTTTAAACACCGCTTCGGGCGTTAGGAATATTGGAAGGGCACAAATCGATGTTGCTATAACATTGGGCGCGAAAGAAAAAGATTTAATTTCAAAGGTAGTGTTTCCTGCTATTTTACCCGAAGTTATTACTGGTATGAGGGTTGGACTTGGTGTAGGCTGGATGTGTGTAATAGCTTCTGAGATGATTGGTTTAAGGAAACCGGTTGGCCTTGGATTTTTCGTTTTAGAGATGCAGTATTTGGGAAGATATTTGGATATGATTGCAGGGATGATAATGATTGGTTTGATTGGACTTCTGTTAGATTACGGGTTACGTTTCTTGGAGTATAGAGTTTTAAGGTGGAGAGAAGAAGTTGGGAGATAAAGGGAAAGTTAAAATTGACGTTTCAAATGTTAGTAAGACGTTTATAGGGGAATATGGTCAGAAAATAGAGGCTCTGCGTAATGTTTCTTTTAAGGTTTATGAGGGAGAATTTTTAACGGTTGTTGGTCCGAGTGGTTGCGGGAAAACAACTTTGTTGAAGATTATCGCTGGTCTTGAGAAGCCTGATGAAGGATATGTTAAGATAGATGGAAAAATTGTTGGTGGACCTGTTAGTGGTCTAGGTTATATTCCTCAGGAGTTTTCTCTTTTCCCTTGGAGGACTGTTGTTGAAAATATAGAGTTTGGTTTAGAGGTTAACGGTGTTCCTAAGGCTGAAAGAAAAAGAATTGTAAAAAGGCTTATTGGTTTAGTTGGGTTGGAAGGTTTTGAGAAAAGTTTTCCGAAAGAACTTAGTGGTGGTATGAAGCAGAAGGTTGCAATTGCTAGGGCTTTAGCTATTGATCCAATAGTTTTACTTTTGGATGAACCTTTTGCAAACTTGGATGCTCAGACAAGGAGTTATATGCAAAGAGAGTTTTTGAGAATTTGGCATGAGCATAGGAAAACTGTTATTTTTGTTACTCATCATATCGAGGAAGCCATTTATTTAGCTGATAGGATAATTTTGCTGAGTTCTCGTCCAGGGAGGGTGAAGATGGAGTTAAAAATAAATCTTCCAAGACCTAGAATAGTTACATCTCCAGAGTTTGTAAATGTTAGAGCTAAACTTCTCAAAGAACTAGAAGAAGACTTTATTAAAACATTTAATATGTAAATTTAAGTTTTTTATTTTCCGATAATTTTTTGCGCTGCTTCATGTACCGCAGCTATTAAAACTTCACTGCTTGGCTTCATTGAAATTACTGGTATATCAACTACCTTTTCGATGGTTGTCGACGCTATGGGCGCACATACGATTGCTAAACACCCATCTTTTTCTGCCCTGACCGCTTGAACTAATACTTCATTTAGTTCTGATGCTGGATATTCTCTTAACTTAAATGTTGAGTTCTTAACTGTTATTTCTTTAATTTTTATTTGTTCTAGGATGTATTTTGCTGCAATAATAGCTATATATGGTTTTTCTTCGTATTTTTCAAGTTTTTGGAAAGCCTTTATTATTTTCCTAAATGTATCCATTCTTGGTACATGTTCAAGACTTAAAATTTTGTACAGCGTACTTAATGGAACTTCTGATATTTCCGCTAATTCTTTTGCTTTAAGATTAAACTGTTTTAATCCTTCTTTTAGTTTTTTGACGTATTCCTTGTCTCCTTTAAGAGCTTCAAAAACTAGTTCACGCCAAAACATCTATAAAACACCTAGTGTAGTATAAGGATAAAAACTTAAAAATATTTCCTAAAACGGTAATTTTTTGGTTCTAGGAGATTTTAAATGTAGGTTTAAGCACTTGTTAATATAGTATTGTAGGTGGTCTTCATGGCTAAATTCCTTGCAATGCTTGAAATAGATAGTGGTGAAGCACGGCCTGTCCCGATCTCAACAACCCACCTTTCTCCAGATCGCACAGTCCTTATCATCGATGAAGACGCGGGAAGTATGTATCTTTTTATCGGACGCGATGTCGGATTAATAGCGCGTAGAATGGCTGAGAGAGTTACTCAGTCCATTAAAACATATGGCTTCAAATATGGAAATATGATTGTCGGTAAAAATTGCCGTAACCTAGTAATTATAGACGAAAAGGAAATTGGTTCATCGTTTAGGGAGACATATCAAGACCTTATAAACAAAATAGAATTATGGGAAACGGTAGGCAAATCACTGGTAGACCTTGAGAAAGATAAACCAAAAGTTGTAAAGAAAGTTGAACATCCTATCGAACCTGCTTTGCCTCTAAAGGTTGAAGAAAGGGAAGAAAAGAAAATTAAGGAGCCAAAACCTATTGAACAAGATGTAAACGCTAAAATAGGTTCCACAATTTTAAGATTACTGGATAAATTTCCTGAAATGTTCATTGGAAAAATTTTAAGAAATAGTGACACCGTTATTCGGCTTGAAGGACCTCAAGGGTTTTTGGGCGAAATCATTATCTCAGATAATGGAAAGGTTGAAATAAAGCCAAGTGAAGAATTTAAGTCTGAACTAGAGGAAATAGTAAAAGAGGTTGCAAAGAAAAATATTGAATACTTCACTTAAGCTCCATAAATAATGATACCCTTCATTTGCTTGTGTTTATCTTTGCTAAAATCACACATCAAATATAATATTGTATTTTGAGGGTTTAGATTTGGTTATCGATTTTCGTATTGGAACTAGTGGTTGGAGTTATAAGGAATGGGTTGGTATTTTTTATCCCTCCGAAAAAGGTATGTTTAGCTTTTATGCTTCAGTTTTTAATACGACAGAGATCAATTCTACATTTTATAGTTATCCATCTGCCAACTTGGTCAAAGGCTGGCAGAAAATGGCTCCTGAAGGTTTTAAGTTTGCGGCAAAAATACCTAGGGAGATAACGCATAAGAAGAAGCTGGATTTGTCTCTCGAGGTCCAACGTGATCTTGAGAGATTTTTAAAATTGATGAAACCCCTACACGATGATGGAAAACTTGGTCCCTTGTTGTTGCAATTGCCTCCTGGTTTTAAAAGGACGGAAAAAAATGAACGCGTTTTAGAGAAGTTTTTTTCGATCCTTCCAAGTGATTATATGTTTGCATGTGAATTTAGAGATGAGTCCTGGCTAGTTTCAGACGTGTTTAAAATTTTGCGTGAACACAATATTGCTTATGTGATTGTTGATGAGCCACTTTTACCGCCAATTGTCGAGATTACAGCGGACTTTAGCTATGTTCGTTGGCATGGAAGAGGGAAACGACCCTGGTATAACTATAGATATAAAATTGAGGAGCTAAAGGAATGGTTGCCAAGAATAGAAAAAGTGACAAAAAAAGTTAAAGTGTTTTATGGGTTGTTTAATAATCATTTTTATGGATATGCTGCACTGAATGCCCTTCAATTGCTGAAACTTTTAAAGCTTCAGAATAAGAGGCAAGAAGAGATTGAGGCCAGTATGCTGAGTGTAATTGAAGGTAAAAAGCCCATACCGGTTAAAACCGTGCAAACAACTTTGCTCGGTACTCCGGTTGTTGATTTAGAAAACGTTGAAGAATTATTGTCTCATTTAATTGATTGGAAAAGAATTGCTAGAGCTAGAAGAATTAACGATAAAGATGTTAGATTTCTTAAAATTTCAGAGAAACTTATTAAAGCTAAGATAAGAGATTATAAGGTCATTGTAGACGTTGAAAATAAATTTATTTCTCATGATTGTGCAGATTGGGCCAGAACTTCTGTTGAGAAAAAATTCTGTAAACATTTAGCTAAAATTTTTCTCTTGATTCCAAGGCATATATCTGTTCCATTGCTTAAAAACATAATTTCTGAACGTGATCAATGGACCTTTAAGCACGAAGTTTAATGTTTATTTAGTCCTCGAAGTTCTCTCATCACAGCAACTAAACCTATCGATACTTGGACAACCCATACATTCCTATTCAGAAGAGCTGCAGCAGCCGCTACGCTAGATGACACACCTACGGCGGACCATAATGCGATTGTTGCTAGTTCAAAAAGCCCCATAGATCCTGGGATAAATATTGGAATCATTCTAACTAGTATTGTTAATGTAAATATGAAAAGGACCAGAATGAAACTTATTTTGTATCCTAGAGAAAGAAAGATTACATATCCGGTGAAAGCGTTTCCAAGCCACCATAATACTGAAGTTAGAAATGTTAGAAACATG